>JBAQYV010000151.1:0-44126 GCA_049790315.1 Candidatus Acidiferrales bacterium
ATCGTTCGTCGCGCTTGTGCGCGAGCATCGCAAGGCCCCTGCCAGTGCGGAACACGAAGCTCAGCCGATCGAAGCGCGGCGCTAACGGAGCGCGGCTCCCCCTCCGAAGATCTAATTCCGGTCAAAATCTAAAGTTCCGGCGAACAACCGCGGTGCGCGCGCTCAGGCGCTACGCGCGTTCGTTCGATCGCGCCGGCCACGCGCGCAACTCTTGCAGCAGCATCGCGAACGCTGGCGGATCGAGCGACTGCGCGCCGTCCGACCACGCTTCGGCGGGCCGCGGATGCACTTCGATCAAAAGGCCATCGGCGCCGACCGCGACGGCCGCACGCGAAGCTGCGGGCACAAGCGACGACATGCCGGTCGCGTGCGAAGGATCGACAAGCACGGGAAGATGCGAGAGCTGCTTCACTAGCGCCACGCCTGCGAGGTCCAGCGTGTTGCGTGTGGCTGTCTCGAATGTGCGAATGCCGCGCTCGCATAGCACAACGTTTGGATTGCCGCCGGCCAGCAAATATTCCGCGGCCAGGAGCCACTCCGCGATTGTGGCCGAAGGGCCGCGCTTAAGCAGCACAGGCTTTTTCGTTCGCGCGAGTTTTCGCAATAGCGCGGTGTTCTGCATGTTGCGCGCGCCAACCTGGATCAAATCCGCATGCTCGGCCACGCGCTCGACGTCTTCCTGGCTCAACACTTCCGTGACGATCGGCAGGCCCGTTTCCTCGCGCGCTTCAGCTAACCACGCCAGCGCTTTCGCGCCGAGGCCTTGAAAATCGTAGGGCGAAGTGCGCGGCTTGTACGCGCCGCCACGAAGCATGTTCGCGCCAGCGGTTTTGACGAGTCGCGCGGTCTCCAAAATTTGGCGTCGCGACTCCACCGAGCACGGTCCCGCGATCACCACCAAACCCGCGCCGATCGAAACGCCGCCTGCGCGGACGACACTCGATTCGGGATGGAATTGGCGGCTGGCTAAACGGAACGGCGGAGCGGGTGTGGCGGGAACATCGGTGCGTGTGGCGCGGGCCGTTCCGCGTATGACGCTGCGGCCCGACGCGCTTGAACGCGGCGCGGGCGGCGTGCGTGCTGGACGCGAAGCGCTCACTCGATCCGAACGCGAAATCATGGGGCGTGTGCTCATTGTTTTCTCCCTGATGCAGAGGCTTTCGGATCTTCCGGATTGTTTCGCGCGCCGGGATAGAGACCGAGCACGCGCACTTCCTGAGTTTCTTTTCGCAGTTCGGCCACGGCCTGTTCGAGCGCCTCAGGCGAAGTCGCTTCCACGTCCAGGAAAAATTGATATTCCCAGGGGCAGCCGTGAATCGGCCGGCTTTCGATTTTCAGCAAATTGACGCCGCGTCGCGCAAACGGCTGCAGCGCCGAAAGCAGCGCGCCGGGTTTGTGCGCAAGGCGTGTCACGAGCGTCATTTTGTCGGCGCCGGGCACGGGGCTGTGATCGGTGGAGAGCAGCAGGAAGCGCGTGAAATTTTCGGCGTTGTCCTGCACGCCGCTTGCGAGCACCACGCCGCCATAATGCTTCGCGGCGCGGCGGCCGGCGATTGCGGCGCGCGAAAGATCGCCGCGCTCCAGAACTTCGCGCACGCTTCCGGCGGTGTCTTCGGCGGGAACGCGTTTCCAATCGGGATGCGCGGAGATCAGGCGCTCGCACTGCGCCAGCGCCATCGGATGCGATTCCACCGAGCGAATTCCCTCGAGCGTCGCGCCCGGGCAGGCGATCAGATCGTGCTCGATCGGAATCACGGTTTCGGCGCGAATGGCAAGACGATGCGCGAGCAACAAATCGAAAACGCGCAGCACGGAGCCGGCCAGACTGTTCTCGATCGGCAGCATCAGCAGATCCGCGGCGCCCTCGTCGATTGCGGCAAACGTGCGGTCGAATGTGGGACGCGGCACGGTGACGATTGCTTCGCCGAGCAGACCAACCGCCGCCGCTTCGCTGAAAGCGCCGGGTTCGCCTTGAAATGCCACGCGCACAGATTTCGTGTTCAACGTCTCCTCCATAAAATCGAACAAGCAAATAAAAAAGCCGCGCTCCGTTTCGGAGATCGCGGCCAGACTGGGAAACTCGCTCGGTTTTGCTCGGCTACTTGCTGATCCTAACCGCGCACAGCCCCAATCAGCCCGCTTCTCCACGACCAAGGAGAGAAGCGGCTGCTAAAGGCGAAATAGTGAGCGTAGGCCATTGATAGCTCGTTAACGCTGCAAGTCTAGGTGTGCGCCCGGCGCGTGTCAATCTCTTCTTTCTTTAGGTAGTGGGTCAGTTTCCGGCAAGCCGGCTGACCACAGCTTTGACCAAACTGGAGTCGATCGCTCTGGGACTACCTCTGACTCTCGACGAATTCGAGGCGATTACCCCAAGGATCTTCGGCGTAGAAGCGGCGCGTGCCGGGGATCGTGTCATCGTCGATGACGGCGACGCCCCGGGCCGCGAACGCTCGGCGCAATTCATCAAAGTGGGGGACGGCGAAGGCGGGATGAGCTTTCTTGGCGGGCGTGAAATTTCGCTCGACGCCGATGTGCACTTGCCGATCGCCGCACTGAAACCAGCAGCCGCCGCGTGCGCGGAGCAGCGGCGGCTTTTCGATTTCCGTCATGCCGAGGAGCGAGCCGTAAAATTCCCGTGCGGCGGGCTCGCATCCTTCGGGTGCGGCGAGTTGGATGTGATCGATGCGGGTGACGCGCGCCGTCACTTCGGGTTTGCGGCGGCGCGAGCCGGCGTCGCCGGCTGCACGCCATCGGCAGTGACCACGACCGGCTGCAGGAACGCCATCATGCCGCGCAGTCGCGCACCAACTTGTTCGACCAGAAGCTTTTGCTCTTGGCTACGCTGGGCGTTGAACTTAGCGCGGCCCGTTTCGTTTTCCTTGATCCATTCACGCGCGAACGTTCCGTCGGTGATGTTCTTCAGAATATCGCGCATGGCCTGGCGCGTTTGCGCGGTGACGACCTTCGGTCCCGAAACGTAATCGCCCCACTCCGCCGTGTCGCTGACGGAATAGCGCATGTAGGAAAGCCCGCCGCGATAGAAGAGATCGACGATCAATTTGAGCTCGTGCAATACCTCGAAGTAGGCGATTTCCGGCTGATAGCCCGCGTCCACCAAAGTCTGGAAGCCCGCTTTCACAAGTTCGCTGACGCCGCCGCACAGCACCGCCTGCTCACCGAACAAATCGGTTTCGGTTTCTTCGGCAAACGTGGTTTCAATCACGCCGGCGCGCGTCGCGCCCAATCCCTTGGCGTAGGAGAGCGCAACTTGCTTGGCTTGGCCACTGGCATCCTGATGAATCGCGAGCAGCGACGGTGTGCCGCCGCCTTCGACGAACACTTCACGCACGCGATGACCGGGAGCTTTCGGCGCGATCATGATCACGTCAACGTCCGCCGGAATCGGCAGCGTGCCGAAGCGAATGTTGAATCCGTGCGCAAACAGCAGCGTCTTGCCCTTTTTCAAATGCGGCGCAACGTCGGCGCGATAAACGGCCGGCAGCGTAGTGTCGGGCAGCAGCAGCGAAATCAAATCGCCCCATGCGGCGGCTTCCGAAGTCGACAAAACTTTCAGGCCCGTCGCTTCCGCTTTCGCGCGCGAGCGGCTGCCCGCCGGCAATCCGACGCGCACATCGACGCCGGAATCGCGCAGATTCAAAGCATGCGCGTGACCCTGCGAGCCGTAACCCAGGATCGCCACTTTCTTCGATTGAATCAGCGATAGATCGGCGTCCTGATCGAAGTACATGATTGCCATTTACATCCTCCCGAAAAACTAGATTTGCACGATGTTGTTTACGACGGAGATTCTATCAGCGCCCGGACGAGTTCCGCTCGATTTCCGGTTCGCGGTGCTGGTGCTCGCCGGGGACTTCGGGGAACGCTTCTTCTCCGGTGCGCGCCGCGTCAACGCGTCCGGCCTTCTCCAGCAATTTCAGAAAGCGATCGATCGCCCGCGCATTCCCGCTGGCGTGAATCAGCAGGGAATCGGGATTGCTCGAAGCTGCGCCCTTGCTCGCTCCATCCGAAAAATGCACGATGGCCGATTCGATCGCAGGACCGCTGGCATCCTGCCGGTGATGAATGGAAATCACTTCGATAATTTTCGCAAGCCCCGTGGTGATGCGCTGGATTCCGTACTCGTCGGTATCCACGACGAACGTGATCACCGCGCGCGCCGGATCCTTCGTGGGCGCGGCCACAATGGTTTCAATCTGCAGCATGCGCCGGCGCAGCGTCGAAGCGATGCGCTCGAGCACTCCGCGGCGGTTTTCAACGTCCATCACGAAAAATGTGCGCATCTTCTCTGGGTCTCTTTCCTTTTCTTTCTAAAGCTTTCTTGATTTTCTTCAGTAGCGCGTCGTGCGCGAGCTCTACGGATCTCCAGCCGTTTCCGCGATCGGCGAAGGACGCCGAATCATCTCGTGCAGCGCCTTGCCCGCCGGAATCATCGGATACACCGAATCTTCCTGCTCCACCTGGAAATCCACCAGCACCGGTCCCTCGGTCGCGCGCGCCTCGCGAACAGTTTTTTCCAGCTCCGGGCGCTGCGTGACGCGCATCCCGCGAATGCCAAACGCTTCCGCCAGCTTCACGAAATCCGGGCTTAGCAGCGGCGTGGCCGAATAGCGCCCTTCGTGGAAAAATTCCTGCCACTGCCGCACCATCCCCAGATAACCGTTATTGATGATGGCGATTTTCACGCCGAGTTGTTCCTGAACGATCGTGGCCATTTCCGGCATGGTCATCTGGAATCCGCCGTCGCCCACCACGGCCCAGACCTCCGCATCCGGGCAAGCCATCTTGGCGCCGATCGCCGCGGGCAGCGCGAATCCCATCGTGCCCAGGCCGCCGGAAGTGATCAGCGAGCGAGGCCGCTCGTGCCGGTAATATTGCGCTTCCCACATTTGGTGCTGACCGACGTCGGTGACGATGATCGCGTCGCCGCCCGTCGCGCGCCACAAATCGTTGATCACGTGCGCGGCGTAAAGGTGGCCGTCGTCAGGCAAGTTCTGAATGTCGCGCACGGCCGATTCGCCTTTGCTCTCGCGAATGCGCTCGTGCCACTTCGCGTGGCGAGTCTGCTGCACCGACGGCAGCAATTGCTTCAGCACAGGCTTCAGGTCGCCGACGAGCGCGACATCCACCGGCACATTCTTGCTGATCTCGGCAGGATCGATATCCACGTGAATCTTTTTTGCCAGCGGCGCGTACGATTTTAAATTTCCGGTCACGCGATCGTCGAAGCGCATGCCAAGCGCGATCAGCAAGTCCGCTTCCTGAATCGCCACGTTCACCCAGGCCTCGCCGTGCATGCCCATCATGCCCAGGCACAGCGGATGCGACGCGGGGAATCCGCCTATGCCCAGCAGCGTCACGGCGACGGGTATGTCGGCGCGCTCGGCCAGCGTCATCACTTCGCTGGCAGCTTCCGAAAGCAAAATGCCGTGCCCGGCAAGGATCACGGGCCGTTCCGCGCGATTGATCAACCGCGCGGCCTCTTCGATATTTGCCGCGTGGACTTGCGCTGGTTGTGTGCGCAACCGGTGCGGCGCGGCCGCATCCCAATCGAAATCGCAGAAAGTGGATTGCGCGTCCTTGGTGATGTCGACAAGCACCGGCCCCGGCCGGCCCGATGCGGCGATCTGGAATGCTTCTCGAATCGCCGGCGCAATATCTTCCGCGCGCGTCACCAGATAATTGTGTTTCGTGATCGGCAGCGTAATTCCCGTGATGTCGATTTCCTGAAACGCGTCCGTGCCAATAAACTTGCTGTTTACTTGGCCGGTGATAAATACAACCGGCGAAGAATCCAGCATCGCCGTGGCAATTCCGGTGACCAGATTCGTCGCGCCCGGTCCCGACGTCGCCATCGCGACGCCCACGCGTCCGCTGGCGCGCGCGTAACCATCGGCCATGTGTGACGCGCCCTGTTCGTGGCGCACGAGCACGTGGTGCATGTCGGGATATTTCGTCAGCGCGTCGTACGCCGGCAGGATCGCGCCACCGGGATAGCCGAACACCGTGCGCACGCCTTCGCGCAGCAGGCACTCCCAGATAATTTCCGCTCCATTGCGTTTCATTGCGTCCATGTTGCGACCTCGCTCCGTCTCAATCTAAATCCGATCTAATTGGTCACTGCGCCGATCGCAGCCGAAGAAACGCCGCGCGCGTATTTCGCCAGCACGCCGCGCGCGTAACGTTCCGCCGGCGGTTTCCATGCGCGCATCCGCGCCGCCATCTCCGCCGCGTCTACATCGACGTTCAGCACGCGATTCTTCGCGTCGATCGTAATGATTTCGCCTTCGCGCACCGCCGCAATCGGACCGCCGGCCGCCGCTTCCGGCGCGACGTGTCCCACCATGATGCCGTGCGTGGCTCCCGAAAAGCGGCCGTCGGTGATCAGCGCAACATCTTTGCCCAGTCCCGCGCCAAGAATCGCCGCCGTCACTTGCAACATCTCCGGCATGCCCGGTCCGCCGCGCGGACCTTCATAGCGAATCACCACCACGTCGCCGGCCTTGATCTTTTTCTGCTCGATCGCGGCGAACGCGTCCACTTCGTTATCGAACACGCGCGCCGGACCGCGATGCTCGGTCGCCATCCCGCCCACCGATTTCAGCACGCAGCCCTCGGGCGCTATATTTCCGCGCAGAATCACCAGGCCGCCGGTCGGGCTCTTCGGATTTGAGAGAGGACGAATCACTTCTTGCTTCGGAGTTTCCACTGCCAGCGCCGCTTCTTGCGCCATGGTGCGCCCGCTTACGGTGATGCACGAACCGTCGAGGCGCTTGGCCTCCAGCAGCAGCTTCGCGATCAAGCGTGTGCCGCCCGCTTCGTGGAAATCCACGGCCATGAAGCGGCCTGATGGCTTCATATCGGCCAGTACCGGCACTTGCGCGCTGATGCGATCGAAATCTTGAAGCTCGAGCGCCACGCCGGCTTCATGCGCGATGGCCAGCAAATGCAGCACGGCGTTTGTCGAGCCGCCGGTGGCGATTACGCTGGCGATGGCGTTTTCAAATGCGGCCTTCGTTAAGATCTGCCGCGGCAAAACGTTTTTCTTTAGCAGGTCCATCACCAGATGTCCCGCGGTTCGCGCCAACGGATTTCGTTCGCCCGATGTAGCCGGAACACCCGCGCTGGCCATCGACGAAATCCCCAGAAATTCGCAAGCCGTGGCCATTGTGTTGGCCGTGAATTGCCCGCCGCACGCGCCTGCACCGGGACACGCCACTGCTTCAAGACAAGCCAGGCGCTCATCCGACATTTTTCCCGTTGCGTGTGCGCCGATCGCTTCGTACACATCCTGAATCGAAACGTCATGGCCCTCGAAATGGCCTGGCTGGATCGGCCCGCCGTAAAGCATCAGGCCCGGAATATTCAGCCGCGCCAGCGCCATCACCGTGCCGGGAATTGTTTTGTCGCATGCGGAAATCGCCACGATGGCGTCGAAATAATTCGCGCGCGTCACAAGCTCGATCGAATCCGCAATCACTTCGCGGCTCACGAGCGAAGCGCGCATGCCATCGGTGCCCATCGTGATGCCGTCGGAGATCGACACCGTGTTGAACTCCATCGGCGTGCCGCCGGCTTCGCGAATCCCTTGCTTTACCGCTTCGCCCACTTCGCGCAGATTGATGTTGCACGGACCGATCTCGATCCACGTGTTGGCCACCGCGATCAGCGGTTTTTTGAAATCCTCGTCGGAGAATCCGGCCGCGCGCAACATGGAGCGCGCGCCCGCGCGGTTGAAACCTTCGATCAGTGTTTTGCTGCGGAGTTTCTCGGCCATTGTTCTGCGTTCCCCCTGAATTTCCTTCGCGCCGGGTTCTGCCGGCTGCGGTTCAGTGCATGATGTCGTTCCGTTGCGATGCGCGTCCCACAAACAAAAAGGCCGCCATCCCCTTGATGGCGACCTCGGATTTTTTACTTCATCTAGCTTACTTTCATCCGGCGGTCGTCATCACAGCGGTCGTAAGACCGCGAGTCGTACGATGACTACGCCTACAAGGAGTGGATTGAGAAGGCCGCCGCGCTCAGCGCGAACTCCCTTGGCGATCACCGATCCGGACGTGAAATTTGGACTCATGTCGGGCACAGCTACTATAAAGAGCGAGCGAATTTCCTGTCAAACAGTATTTACAAGATTTATCGCAGCAATAGCGGTCCGGCAGCGTTCATGGGTGCTGCAAGCGCACTGATCAGGATACTATAAGCTCGTTTCGCCGCCGCCTGCCATGAACCCCTATTTCGCCACATTGCTGGCCTACTCCGCCGTCTTGATCGCTGTCGGCTGGATCGCCTCCCGTAAGGTACGCAGCGCCGGGGATTTCCTGGTTGCTGGGAGGCGTTTCGGGCCGGGCGTGATCTTCGCAACGTTTCTCGCCGCGAATATTGGCGCTGGCTCAACCGTAGGCGCCGCCGGCTTGGGCTATAGGTTCGGCCTCGCGGCGTGGTGGTGGGTCGGCTCGGCGGGAATCGGCTGCTTCATCCTCGCCAGCACAGTTGGTCCGCGCTTGTGGCGAGTCGCCAAAGCACGCGGTCTTGAGACGCTCGGCGATTATCTCGATGCTCGGTATCACAAAGCGGTCAAAGCCGTAATCGCCGTGATGTTGTGGTTCGGAACGCTCGCGATTCTCGCCGGTCAATTGATGGCGATTTCCTGGGTGCTGGCTGTCGTGATTGGGCTGCCAAAGTGGCAGGGGTGCCTCGCAGGAGGCGCTGTGGCGATTGCGTATTGCGCGGCTGGAGGACTCGCGTCATCGGCGATCGTGAACATCGTCGAATTGAGCGTCACGATGACGGGCTTGGGGCTGTCGTGCATCTTCGCGATGCACTCGGTTGGCGGCTGGTCGGGTTTGGTGAGCGCGCTAGCAACCCGTGTCGCCGCGCCGGGAGTATTGCGAGGAAGCAAATTGTTGAGCTTTACCGGCGCCGGTCCACGGCAGATTCTGGCTTACGTCGCAATCCTCGTCCCGTCGTTCATCGTTTCGCCGGGATTGGTGCAAAAACTTTATGGCGCGCGCGATGCGAAAGCAGTGCGACTCGGCGTGGGATTGAATGCCGTAGCGCAACTCGGATTCGCTTTTGTGCCGGCATTGTTCGGACTGGTGGCCTTGGCGCGATTTCCGGGTCTAGCAAACTCGGAATTGGCGCTGCCAACGGTCCTGGTTCACGCAGTGCCGCCATGGCTCGGGTTGTGGGCGCTCGCCGCGGTATTTTCCGCGGAGCTGAGCGCAACCGACGCGATCCTTTTCATGCTATCGACATCGCTCGCCGTCGATCTGTACCGCACATTTATTCGTCCCGGCGTCACGCCCAAGCGCCTGCTGGCCGTCAGCCGATGGACGACGGTGCTCGCGGGATGTGCCGGAATCGCGCTCGCCATCGTGTTGCCTTCAGTGATCGCCGCCGTCAGCATCTTCTACGGTTTGCTGGCTGTCGCGCTATTCGTTCCCGTCGTGCTGGGCCTATACTGGCCAAGAATGGGAACGCCTGGCGCGTTGGCTTCAATCTTCGCGGCGATCGCCGCCGATCTCGCAGTGCATTTGGCAACCGGCGGGCGCGGACTGGGACTCTTTTCACCGCCTGCGATCGGCATCGCGACCGGATTGATTATCGCGCTGGCGGTAACGATTATCGCGCCCTGCCGAAATTTCGGAGTCGCGGACGCGCCCGTCGGCGAAGCCACCCAAGGAAGCGGCCAAATATGACCGATCGATCGGAGAAACCCACGGATATTCCTTCGGAGAATGCCCGGGAGAGTCCCATGAGCCGGCGCGAGTTCACGCGCAACGTTTTGGCCGCCGGGGGCGCCCTGCTGGCAAGCGGCGGAGACTCGCGTGCCGCTGGGCAGAGCGGCTCGTCGACCGGCGTCGCGAGCGCGGCTGGTTCCAGCGGCGGACTCACAGATGTCGACGGAATCCATGTCGGCCACTTCACCGATTCTCGCCGCCCAACCGGCTGCACCGTCGTGCTGTGCGAAAAAGGCGCAGTCGCTGGCGTTGATGTGCGCGGCGGAGCGCCCGGCACGCGCGAAACCGACCTGCTGAATCCGGTCAATACAGTGCAACAGATCTATGGCGTGGTTCTTTCCGGCGGCAGCGCGTTCGGCTTAGACACCGCTTCGGGAGTGATGCGATATCTGGATGAGAAGGGAATCGGATTTCACCTCGGCGACATTGTCGTTCCCATTGTTCCGGCGGCGATTCTCTTCGATCTTCAAATTGGCGATCCGAAAATTCGCCCGACCGCGGATTCCGGTTACGCCGCATGCCGCGCCGCGAATGCCGGTCCCGTTGCCGAAGGCAACGTCGGCGCCGGCGCAGGCGCGACGATCGGCAAATTGTTTGGGATGCAATACGCGATGAAAAGCGGTCTGGGCACCGCCAGTTTGCGCGCGGGCAAAAGCGGCTTGATCGTGGCGGCTCTTGCGGCCGTGAACGCCGCCGGCGACGTTTATCTGCCGCCAACTGGAGAGCTCTTGGCCGGCGCGCGCACGGCGGATGGGAAAGGCCTACGCAATTCCATCGCACAGATCCGTGCGGGCCAGCGCGTGCTCGCCGACGAAGGCGACCAGAAGAACACAACGCTCGCGGTCGTGGCAACGAATGCGCGGCTCACCAAGGCGCAAATTACAAAAGTCGCGCAGATGGCGCAGGACGGCCTGGCGCGCGCGATCAATCCGGTGCACACGCCGTTCGACGGAGACACCGTGTTTGCTCTTGCCACCGGCACGCTCGCCCCCCCGGTCGATACCGGCGCGGTCGGCGCGCTCGCAGCGGAAGTTGTGGCCGAAGCGATCGTGCGCGCGGTATTGCGCGCCACGAGTGTGCCCGGCTATCCGAGCCACGCCGATTTTTCAGCCACCGCCGGCGGCTAGCTAGTCCCAGCGCTTTAAAACGTTCGCCAGCCGCCCAAGTATTTCCCCCTGCAATTTTATACATTGATTCGCGTACGTGACCTTTATTCTTGACTTGTGGGCATTTATGACCTATGGTCATATATGTCTATGAGTCGCATATTGGAAAAGCGGCACATCAGGAAGGGCGGCGAAACGGCCCGCCGCGGCGGCGAAGTCGGACGCCCGGGCCGCCGTGAGCGCCACCACGCCGAAACACGGGAGCGTTTGATGCGCTGCGCGCTGCGTTTGTTCGCGGAACGCGGTTTCGCCGGCACCTCCATAAAAGACATCACCGACGCCGCCGACGTGGGTAAGGGAACCTTCTTCAATTATTTTCCGAGCAAAGAGCACGTCCTTGACGCTTTCGGCAAGTCGCGTGTCGCCAAAGTGGAGGCAGCCCTCGCCGAAACGCTCGCCGGGAAAAAATCCGTGTTGCAAGCCCTTCGCCACTTGGCGCACGGCGCGACGCTGGACACGCCTCTCACGCCCAAGCTCATGCGCAGCTACCTCGTCGCGGCGCTGCTAAACGATTCTGTGCGCCGAAGTATGACGGGTAATCAGGCTCACGGCCGCAGCGTGGCCGCCGAACTGATTGCGATCGGGCAGAAGCGCGGCGAAATTCGCAGCGACGTGCCGGCGCGGCTGGTGGCACGCGCGGTGCAGCAAGGTGCTTTCGGAGGATTCTTGCTGTGGGCGCTCAACCCGGAGCTCGAACTTTCCACATGGATCGACACTTGGATCGATTTAATGATTTTCGGGATTGCGCCGCGTGCACGCGATGGTAAGCGTGCCTAGAAAGATCCGCGCCGCTGATTCGTCTACAAAATTGGAACGCTTCGGAGAATCGAGAACGGGGGCAAGCCATGATGTCGATCGAAAAAATCCGATTCCGAGCGGCGCTCGCCGCAATGATTGCAATAGTATTGTTCGCAGCAGCGCCTTACGCCGTAGCCCAGCAGCCGTCCGCCGTGGTGACGGAAGCGCCGCAACCGCAAACGCCGCAACCGATGCAAGCTGCGCCACCAGCGGCCCCGCCAGCGCCTGCGCCGATGCAGTCATCCGCCGCGACTCAACAACTCACGCTCGAAGACGCCATCGCGCTCGCGCTTAAGAACAATCTCAGCGTCCTCGTTTCCGGCGAGCAGATTCAGCAGGACGAAGGCGCGCGCATTCGTGCGCAAGCGCCGCTCCTGCCGCAAGTGACCGGACACATTTATGCCAACGAGCAGGACATCAATCTGCACGCCCTCGGATTTAATTTCATGATTCCCGGCATAACGATTCCCACCGTGATCGGCCCGTTTTCCAATTTTGATTTTCGAGCCTATGCCACGCAGTCGATTGTGGATCGTCAGGCCACTCACACTTTGCGGGCCAGCGTAGACACGAAGAACGCGGCGAAGCTCGATTATCAGGACACGCGCGATCAAGTCGTGCGCGAAACCGCGGAACTCTACTTGATGGCGCAGGAATCCGAAGCCCAAGTAGAAGCGGCGTCGTCTCGCGTGGACACTTCCACGTCAATGGAAAAGTTAGCGAACGATCAGCACACGCAGGGTCTAGCAACCGCGGTGGATGTGTTGCGCGAGCGCGTGCAGTTGGCGCACGACCAGCAAAGCGTCCTCGTTGCGCGCAACAGTTACGAAACGTCGCTGATGGCCTTGGCGCGCTATCTGGGTTTGCCTCCCGGCACGCCGCTCGCGTTGGCTGAGCCGCTCGAGTTTCATCCTTTGCCGCCTCCCGACGTTGAGCCCGCGCTCGCTCAGGCATTGCAAGCGCGCTCCGATTACCGCGCGCTCGCATCCCAGCGCGACTCTATCGTTGAAAAGCAGAAGGCCTCGCACGCCCGCTATTACCCCACGTTCGGCGTCAGCGGAAATTATGGCGCGCTCGGCGACAAGCTCAATCAAATGGCGCCGACGTTCCTGGCCCAAGCCACGCTTCAGATCACACTCTTCGATCGCGATCGCACCGGCGAACGCATTCAGCTCGACAGCCAGTTGCGCCAAATCAATGATCAGATCGGCGACATGGCGCGCGGCATCGAGCAGGACTTGCGCACGGCGCTCCTCAATTTGCAATCTGCGGAAGATCAAGTCGCCGTCGCCAACCAATCTCTGGATTTGGCGCAGAAGGAGCTGAATTTGTCGCAAGACAGATTTCGCAACGGGCTGGCCGACAATCTCGAAGTGATCACCGCGCAAAATTCCCTGGCGCAAGCTCAGGACGATCAAATCGTCGCGCTCGCGCAGCATTCCGATGCGCGCATGGCTCTGGCGCGCGCCATGGGCGGCGCCGAAGCCGACTTCAAGAATTATCTCGGCGCGCCGTCAGCCGCGCCAACAACGCCATCGACCGCGCCACCGTCATCGCCGCCGCCGGCACCGGCGACGATTCAGCCGGGCACGCGATGATTGCGATAACGCGCACGGCACGCGAATCAAAGTTTTCGATGATAAGCACAGCGCACGAATCAGCGGAAGCGGAGGTCAAGCGCGCATGAGACGTACATTGCCAATCGTAATCGTGGTGTTGGCCCTTGCCGCGGTTTTTTATTTCTACATTTATCCGCGGTATTTCGAGAAGCCCCAAAACCCCAATCTGATCGAGCTATCCGGCAACATCGAAGCGCACGAAAGTCTCGTGAGTTTCAAAGTTACCGGTCGTATCACGCAGCTCCCGGTCGAAGAAGGGCAGACGGTGTCCGCCGGCCAATTGCTGGCGCAGATCGACAATGATGATTACCGCCAGCAAGCCGCTGCGGATCAGTCCAACGTCGCGGTGAAAGATCGCGAACTGCAACTGGCTGAGGCCGGCAGCCGTCCGCAGGATATTGCGCAGGCGGAACAGAATGTCCGCGACGCCGAAGACGATCTGAAGCAGAAACAGCAGGATTACGCCCGCTATCAAGCGTTGCTTCAGAAGGATGAGATCGAAGGCCAGACAGTCGATCAAGCCAGGACCGCCGTCGAGCGCGCGCAAGCTACGCTCGATCGGCAAAAACAGGCGCTGAACGAACTCGTCCAGGGAACGCGCAAAGAACAGATCGCCGTCGATCGCGCCGATGTTCAGCAAGCTATCCAGAGCGCCGGCGTATCGCGCATTCGTGTCGGCTACACCACTCTTACCGCGCCCTTTTCCGGCGTGATCACCGTGCGCGAAGCCGAGCTCGGCGAAGTCGTCGCACCTGGCACGCCGATCTACACGCTGGATGATATGCAGCATATCTGGGTGCAAGTGTACGTGCCCGAAACAAATCTCAGTGAAATCCATTGGGGCCAGGATTGTTCCGTTACCACGGACACGTATCCCGGCAAGTCGTATCACGGGCGTGTCTCGTTTATTTCTTCGCAAGCGGAGTTCACTCCGAAGACGGTGCAAACCACAGCCGAGCGCGTCACCCTTGTCTATCTCGTGAAAGTGGACGTCGACAATCCGAATTTCGAGCTCAAGCCCGGCATGCCGGCCGACGTCAGCATTCAGATTCACTAACGGAGCCGCGATGCCGCAAGACGCATCCATCGAACGCACGCCCGGTGAACGCAAAGCCACCGGACGCGCAGCCATTGAAGTCGTCTCGCTCGGTAAGAGCTTCGGGCCCGTGCGCGCGGTGCATGAACTGAGCTTTGAAGTACATTCCGGCGAAATCTTCGGACTCGTCGGCCCCGACGGCGCCGGGAAGACCACCACGATGCGCATGCTTGCCGGAGTGCTGCCGCCGGATTCCGGGCGCGCCACGGTCTCCGGCTGCGACATCGCGCGCGATCCCGAAGGCGCGAAACACGATTTGAGTTATATGCCGCAACGATTCGGCCTTTACGAGGACCTCACGGTTTCCGAGAATATCGCTTTCTACGCCGATCTATTCAGCGTGAAACGCGCCGAGCGCGACGCCCGCGCGACTCAGTTGCTCCAAGCCGCGGGCCTTTCTGAATTCGGATCCCGCCTGGCGGGAAAACTTTCCGGCGGAATGAAACAAAAGCTCGGCTTGGTGTGCGCGCTGATTCATCAGCCCGATGTGATTCTGCTGGATGAGCCGACCAACGGTGTCGATCCGGTTTCGCGCCGCGATTTTTGGAAAATTCTGTATTCGCTCGTGGACCAGGGCGTTGCGATTTTGATTTCAACTTCGTATCTCGATGAGGCCGAGCGTTGCCATCGCGTTGGCTTGATCCATCAAGGCAAAATGCTTTTGCTCGATACGCCGGCGGCGCTCAAGAAAGGTTTTCCGGGCGCCGTGCTCGGCGTGCGTACCTCCGATCCGCCGCGCGCTCGCCTGGCGCTTGTCGGAGCGCCCGGTGTGCGCAATGCCGTGCTGGAAGGCGACGGCGTCCATCTGTTCGTTGACCGCGCAGAACGCCTCGCCGAATTGCGCGCGCGGCTTCAATCGGCCGGTGTGCCGTTCGATTCGTTTGATTCGACCGAGCCCACCATCGAAGATTTATTTGTCTCCGAAGTCGCCGACAAGCCGATTGAGCCGGTCGCAGCGGAGCCGGGCGCGCCACCCAGCACGGCAGGCGCACCTCCGGGCGCAGCCCCTGCCGGTGGGAAACCCTCATGACCAATGGCGAAAATTCCGTCGTTGTCGAGCATTTGGTCAAACGATTCGGCGATTTCATTGCCGTCAACGACGTCAGCTTTGAGGCGCGCAAAGGTGAAATCTTCGGATTCCTCGGTCCGAATGGCGCCGGAAAATCCACCACCATACGCGTCCTGTGCGGATTGCTCGTGCCGTCATCCGGCCGCGCGCAAGTCGCGGGCCTTGACGTAGCCACGCAATCCGAACTGATTCGCCAGCGCATCGGTTACATGTCGCAGAAATTTTCGCTCTACAACGATCTGCGCGTGATTGAGAACCTGCAATTTTTCGCCGGTCTCTACAGCGTCCCCGCCGGCGAAATCCCCGCTCGCATGGCTTGGGCCGTGCATATGGCCGGACTCGATGGCCGGGAAAAAGCCATAACCGGATCGTTGCCCGCCGGATGGAAGCAGCGCCTCGCTCTCGGTTGCGCCGTGTTGCACAAGCCGCCGATTGTTTTTCTCGATGAACCTACCTCGGGTGTCGATCCTGTGAGCCGGCAGCAATTCTGGGATTTGATTCACCAGATGGTGGCCGAAGGCGTCACCGTTTTCGTAACCACGCATTACATGGACGAAGCCGAATATTGCAATCGTTTGGTGATGATTGACCGCGGAAAAATCGTGGCCATGGGCACGCCCACCGAGCTCAAGCACACTTCGATGCGCGGACAATTGTTGTTCGTGCAATGCGAGCCGCTGGGGCCGGCCCTCCTGCTGCTGCCTGGCGTACCCGGAGTTCTCGATGCCGCTGTGTTTGGAAACGCCGTGCACGTTGTCGTCAAGGATGTGGCCCAGGCAACCGCCGCGATAAAGGAAACGCTCGCGGCGCACAACATTCAAGTGCGCCGGATCGAGCCGATCTCGCCCAGCCTTGAGGATGTTTTCGTCGCGCTTACGTCGCCGGCGCCCGGCGCGGGCAAGGTGGCGGCGTGAATTTCAATCGCATTCTCGCGATGATGAAAAAAGAAGTCCTGCAGATCCGCCGCGATCCGCGCAGCCTTCTTATCATTCTGCTGATGCCCGTGCTGCAACTTTTCATTTACGGCTATGCGTTGAATCTCGATGTCCACCACGTTCCGCTGTGCATTTACGATGAAGATGGCACGCAATTCAGTCAGGACCTCGTCAATCGCTTCTCAGCCACAAATTATTTTGACATCGTTCACGTCGCCGGCAATTACCGCGACGTCGTCCAGCAGATCGATTCCGGCAATGCCGTGGCCGCGCTTGTGATTCCGCCGCGATTCACCGAGACCATACATTCCGGTCAACGCGCCACCGTGCAATTGATCCTGGACGCCAGCGACAGCAACTCCGCCAGCGTGGCGCTCGGCTATGTGCAATCCATCGTGGCCAACTATTCCGCTGGCGTCGCCGCCCAATGGGCGCAGTCGCATAACGCTTTCGTCGGTCCGCCGCCCGTTAATTTTCAAGCGCGCACCTGGTTCAACGAAGATCTTCAAAGCGCCGCCACCTTCGTTCCCGGTGTGGTTGCGATGGTGATGGCCGTCGTCGGAGCGTTTCTCACTTCGCTCACCATCGCTCGCGAATGGGAGCGCGGCACGATGGAGCAGCTCATCTCCACGCCCGTCGGGCGCATGGAAATCGAAATCGGCAAGCTCACGCCGTATTTCGTGATCGGCATGGTGGATACCGCGCTCTGCGCCGTCGCCGCCGTCTATTGGTTTGATGTGCCGTTCCGCGGCA
Source organism: Candidatus Acidiferrales bacterium (assembly GCA_049790315.1). Lineage (GTDB taxonomy): Bacteria > Acidobacteriota > Terriglobia > Acidiferrales > UBA7541 > DASPOJ01. The sequence continues at coordinate 17,195 of JBAQYV010000151.1, forward strand.
GTTGGATCGTTTTATTCGGCAGTTCCGCGTTATTCCTGATCGTCGTGCTGTCGCTCGGATATTACATCTCCGTCGTCGCGAAATCGCAATTGGCCGCCAGCCAAATGGCGTTGATGGCCACCTTTCTTCCCACATTTTTGCTTTCGGGATTTTTGTTTCCGCTCGAGCAGATGCCTGTCGCCGTGCAAATTATCGGGCGCGCGCTTCCCGCCGTGTACTTCGTTTCCATCCTGCGCGAAGTGTTTTTGAAAGGCACGGCCTTCCGGCAAATGGGCCCGCAGTTGGGCGCGCTCGCGATCTACATGGTGATTTTGCTTACGCTGGCAACGCGCGCGTTTCACAAGAGGCTCGAATGAACCTCCGCCAATCCTGGGAACGCATCAAGCGCATGGTGGTGAAGGAGTTCATCCAGACATTGCGCGATCCGCGCACTCGATTCGTTCTGTTCGGTCCGCCCATCATCCAGATGCTGGTGTTCGGTTACGCGGCCACGCTCGAAGTGAAACACGTTTCGATCGCCGTGCTCGATCGTGACAACACGCAGGATAGCCGCGCGCTCATTTCGCGCTTCACCGCCAGCCCCTATTTCGACTTGGAACACACCGCCACGCAAACCGATCAGCTTCGCGATTGGATTGATCGCGGCGATGTGCTACTCGCAATCGAGATCGATCGCGGTTTCTCCCAGCGCCTCGAAGGCGGACAGACCGCGCCCGTGCAAGTGATCGTCGATAGCAGCAATTCAAACACCGCGCTCGTTGCGCTCGGTTATCTGAACCAGATCGGCGCGCAATTCTCTCAGGATTATCAGACGGACCGGTTGAACCGCGGCGTTCCGGAATTGGCCGGAGTCATTCCCGGTGTCGATCTCGAAGAGCGCCCGTGGTTCAACGAATCGTTTGAAAGCCGTTGGTTTTTCGTGCCCGGCGTCATCGGGAATTTGCTGCTCATCCTGGTGATGACGCTCACCGCGTTCGCCATCGTGCGTGAGCGCGAAATCGGCACGCTCGAACAAATAATGGTTACGCCGATTCAACGCTGGGAATTCATTTTCGGCAAGACGCTGCCATTTTTTCTTGTCGGTATGTTTGACGCGATACTGATCAGCCTCGTCGGAACGTTTTGGTTTGGCGTGCCGTTTCGCGGCAGCGTTATAGTCCTCGGCGTCGCGGCGCTGCTTTTCGTTTTGTCGGGGCTCGGCGCGGGCCTATTGCTTTCGACGATTTCCTCCACGCAGCAGCAAGCCATGATCGCGTCGTTTTTTTTCATCATGCCCGCCACCACGCTTTCCGGTTTCGGCACGCCCATTAGCAGCATGCCTCCTTTTTTTCAGAAGCTCACATATCTCGATCCCCTTCGATATTTTATGATCGTGGTGCGCAGCGTCTATTTGAAGGGCGTGGGCTTCGAGGTTCTGTGGCCGCAAATGGTGGCCATGGCGATTTTTTCCGCGGTACTTCTGACCGTCAGCGTTCTTCGATTCCACAAATCGCTCGATTGAGAATTGGATAGCAATGAAGAAAAGAAACGCAGGGAGAAATCGCGTGCGTGCCGCGATTCCTAATTCTTCGTAAACGCGTTCGCGCCGGTTACCGCCGGCAAAACGCCCACCGGCGCCGCGGAACCCGCCGCTTGCGCCGCGATCACCGGGGAATTCTGATTTGGCGCGTGCAGCCATAGCACCAACAATTGCCCGTTGGAATGAAACGCCTGTCCGCTCACCGTGTACGCGGTCTGAATCGCATTCGCGGGCTGAACCATGGTCCACTGCGTGGCTTCGTGCGTGCTGGCTAGAGTTTGCTGAATGTACGTGCGCTCATCGTCCACGTTCGGATCGATGAAGTGCGAGAATCCTCTGTGGTGCGGATCGTGCATGAAACTCTTGTCGTGCGTCGCGGCGCCGACCCACACATCCTGACCATCCACTTGCATCGGAGCTTTCCACAGGCGCAAATGGTGCCGCGAACCCAGGGCTGCCACCGCCGTGCCTCGCGCGTAGCCCACGTCCTGTGGGCGACCGAACAAGTACAACTGGCTCATCGGCATTTCGACGAACGGTTTGTGGCGGAAGCCGCTGAACACGCCGCCCACCGCGGCGCGGCGATGCTCCTTGTTTGTATCGAGCACCTTCAGCCATCCGGCGTCTTTGAACGCTTGGTCCACAGCCGCTCCTGAGCCGACTAAAACGAAATTCACCATGTCTCCCGGGGCGCCCTGCTTGTTACTTACGCGAAGCGGAATTTGCTCAAGGCCCGCGGTTGGGAAAGCCGCCGCAGGCACTTCGATCACTGCCCCAGCGGCGGTCGCAACCAAGGTCCCCGCGATGGGCGCTGGCGCGGCATGAACAATTTCGATGCTGACGTGATAGCCGCCGGCGGCCATTTCGTTCGACGCTTCATTTACACCCAAATAAAGTCGTCCAGCGATTTGCACCTTGGTCTCGTGATGCGAACCGACGCCGAATGCGCGCGTCTTGTCGCCAACGCCAATGCGCCCGACCAGCTCGCCGACTCCCGCTTGGTTGACGGGATATCGCGCGTTAACGTCATGCCAGTCGCGCACTCTACCGTCCGGTCCGCAAGCGGGAGCACCAGGGCGCTGAAGGCTGCCCGTCGCGTGGAATTTCACGACGTCGCCGGGATACAAATCGATCGCGGTGTCCATCCATTGTTGCTTGCCAACCACGTCGCGCTGTTCAGTGAGTGTGGTTTGTGCGGCAGGAGGAGTTTTTGCGGTTTCTTGTGCTGAGCACAGCGATGCCGTGGCGCAAAATGCCGAGGCTAAGAAAACGGCTCCGGTCAAAATTTGCCAGGAACGCCCGCCGCGCTGTTTCTTCATTTCAAGGCACATATGGGGTTAGCAAACTGGCTGAGGATAGCCGCAGCCTGTTCTTTTGACAAGAAAAAACTTCAACACTCGGCCTCAACGGTCACTGTACACACGGCCATCATTGAGTTTCTTGGCATTTCTCGATACGCTCCCATCGCCACCAACCGGAACAGGTGGCGCTCACCACAATCGGAGGCCTCGATTTCGTGCTCCACGATCTCAGCTCGCTTGTACCACCGCAAGGAGTGGAGATCCTCCTCGTCGTCTTCCTGTCGTTTCTCATTGGCTTAGAGCGCGAAGAAGGCCACGGGGTTGCCGACCGTTATCGCTTCGGCGGCATCCGCACATTTCCGCTGATCGGTCTGATCGGCTACGCGATGGGTTTGCTTGCGGGCGATAGCTGGGGCCTGATCGCCGCCGGATTTGCGGTGGTCGGCGCGTTTCTTTTGGTTTCTTACTGGCACAAGCTTGAAACACAAGCCGTGGCCGGCGTGACCACGGAAATTTCCGGCCTCGCCACATATCTTATCGGCGTGCTGATTGCGCGCGATCATTTTTGGGTGGCGACTACGCTCGCGATTATCGGGCTGCTCCTGCTCGAGTTGAAAGAATTTCTCGAAAGTCTCACCGATCGGATCGCCGCGCCTGAAGTTCTCACATTCACGAAATTTCTCCTGCTGACGTTCGTGATCCTGCCGATTCTTCCGAATCGCGATTTCGGACCGTATCACCTGAACCCGTTCAAGGCCTGGGTAATTGTCGTGGCCGTCAGCGGGCTTTCTTACGGCGGTTACATTCTGCAGAAAATCACGCGCGGCAAGGGAGGCGTGCTGCTGTCCGCGCTCCTCGGTGGCGCGTACTCGTCCACGCTCACCACCGTCGTGTTGGCCAAGCGTGCGCGTGTTGTTCCCGCGCCGCACTTGTACGCGGGCGCGATTCTTCTGGCTTCGGGCGTGATGTATCTGCGATTCCTCGTTTTGGTTTGGCTTTTCAATCACGCCCTCGCGCAAGTCATTGCTGGGCCGTTTGCCGTTCTCACCGTTGTCGGTATGGCTGGCGGATGGCTTTGGGCGCGCCGCTCGGATGCCGGCGCCTCCGCCGGCCAAGGCGGCGTGGCGTCGAAAAATCCGCTCGAGCTGTCGGTGGCTTTTACTTTCGCCATTATTTTCATCGGTGTGCTCGTGCTCACGCAATTCACGCTCTCCTACATGGGCCACGCTGGAATTTTCGCGCTCGCCGGCGTGATGGGCGTCACCGACGTCGAACCGTTCGTCATGGGCTTGACGCAATCCGCGGGGCAATCGGCGCCGTTGCATCTGGCCGCCGCGGCCATTGTGGTGGCGGCCGCGAGCAACAATCTGGCCAAGGGATTTTTCGCCCTGGGATTCGCCGACCGCAAAACCGGCCGGCAGAGTTTGTTGCTGTTGATCGGCTTGACGGTTGCGGGCCTCGCGCCTCTTCTGTGGAGCGGCCTTCGCTAGTGCCCGCTGAATTTCGCAAGCGCCTGACTTTCGCGGCGATCGCTGTAGTTCTCGCCGCCGCGCTTTTGCTGCCGATTTGGTGCGTTGCGTTTCCGCCGCTGCTGGATTATCCGAATCACCTCGCGCGCGCTTTCGTTCTGCGGCATCTTCACGATCCCGCGTACAAATTTTCTTCGTGGTATTCCTCCGATTGGGGTTTGTATCCATATCTCGGAATGGACGCCGGTATGTTCGTTCTCGACCACATTTTTCCGATCGAGACGGCGGGGCGCGTTTTTCTGAGCCTGTGCGCGCTGCTATTTCCCGCGGGTGCGTGGTTTTTTCTGCGTGAGGCGCATCCGGGCGAGGATTGGATCGCGCTGTGGGCGCCGCTTGCGGCGTATAACGTTTTTTTTCTCGAAGGATTTCTCAATTTCGATCTCGGTTTAGCCATCGGCATGATTGCTTTCGGGTTGTGGCTCCGATGGATGCGGCTGGGCGGCGCCATGCGTTGGGTCGCCGCGCTCGTTGCCGTGACAGCGCTTTATTTCACGCATCTGCTCGCGTTTGGCATCGTCGGAATCACGCTGACGATTTATGCGCTGCTCTCGCGGCGTTCCATCCGGCAGATTGCGATTTCCTGGCTGCTGTTTATTCCCGGCGCGCTCGCGTATCTCCATTCTTCCCGCGTCGGACTTGGATCGCAGGACATTTCCTATGAGCATTGGAGCGACAAGATCGCGCAACTCGGGGAAATTATGCATGGCTATGCGCCGCGGCTCGACTGGATCACTCTCGCGGCGGCGCCGATATTTTTTCTTCTGGCGTGGTGGCGCAATCGAGCGTTCCGCTGGGATTGGCCCTGGCTCGGGACAGCGGCATTTTTATTCGGCGCATTCTGGATAATCCCCTGGGCGTACGGACAGGGTTCGGATCTCGACATTCGCGTGCTGCCGCTTTTGTTCGTCATAATTTTCGCCGTGGCGCGCATCGGACCGCGCGGGCGTTTGCTTGCCGCGCTGCCGCTTCTTCTGTTTGCCGCGCGCACTGTCAGTATCGCCCGCTACTGGGTTGCCGAGCAGCCGGAGCTTGCGGGATTGGCGGCATCGTTCAACGTCGCGCCGCGCGACGCAATGGTACTGCCGATGGTTCGCGGCGATCAGGACCCGATCGAGCGGCCGTTTACCCATTTCTGGGCGTACGGCGTAATTCGCCGAGGCTGGTTTTCTCCGTACCTATTCGATTATCCGGGCGAAACGCCGATGCGTATTACGTACGACAGCTACACGGACGACAATTCCTCGGATCCAAGCTACGCGGGCGCGCCGGATTTTGCCGCGGCCGCGGACGACTATCAATATATATGGGCGTACGGCACGCCGGATTTTTCCGCGCGTCTGGCCGGCATCGGCGATCGCGTGTATTCCTACGGATCGCTCGAAGTGTACGAAGTGCACAAAGTACGCGTGCAACCCGCGTGCGGCGCGGCGGCGTGTTGAGGCTGTCGCCGTCGTCCTGCTTCTGGAAACAACTGGCGGCTATGCGCGCAAATAATCCGGACGCCAGGTTTTCACCAACTTTTTGATCGCGGCGCGATCCTTGATTCGTTCGTCAAGCACGCGCCGCGCCAGGTCCGGCAACTCCGCGTCGCACGCGAACCGCAGCCCGACCAATTGGCCGACCGTGAAATCGTTGATTTTGCCTTTCAGATCCATCGGCAAGAGTTCGGCCATGCGCAGGCGCATTTCAAGGCGAATCACGCGGTCCTGCACAGTCAACGCAAAGGTGCGGGCGCAAAGGGCGAGCGTCAACAGAGCCGCGGCCAGCAGCACGCCAAAAACCGATCCGAACCGGACACCGTGTCGAAGCGCAAAAAACGACCACACAAAATTCACAAGCAGTACCGGCAAGACGAACAAATGGAACGCGGGCACGAGGCGCGTGTGATTATCAAGACTCTGCGGCTTTTCTTTTTCCATGGGCGGCTCCTTGTTGCCCAAGGTTGGGCGGCGCGATTCTATCACCTCTGTTGAAATTCGGGCGCGCCCAGCACCAGGCCACTGAGCACGCCCAAATTGACTTCGCGAATGGGATCGTCGAGCTTCGCGCCGGTGACTTTGGGATCGTGGGATTCGCGTTCCAGTGTGGCGCGCGTCGCTCCGGAAACGCCCTCGCCGAGAAAAAGATTCATCACGCGATCGAGCGCTTTCTGCGGATCGGCGCCGACGTCACCGCCTACCAGCGGCGTCAACTCCACCGCCGTGCCGCGAATGTGATTGCTGGCGAGCGCGATGGCGAAATTCAGACGATTGAGCAGCGCTCCCGTGCTCACCCAGGATTGAGTCTTGTCGGAATAGCCGTCGGGCGGCAAGCATTGATAGAGCGGCTCACCGATGCGCGCGCTCCAGGAAACCAGCGGCTGCGCCTGATCCACATCGGCGCCCAGCGCCCGCGCGGCCGAGGCCACTAGCTCAAATGGCGTTTTCACTTTCGCGCGGTACGCGGCGCGCGACCAGAATTCCGGCGAATCGATCATCGTGCGCATTACTTCGCGCAAATCGCCATTCGATTTCTTCCATGTTTTCGCCATGCGGTCTACGAGCGCAGCGGGGGGCTCGTCGGCCACGAAATATTGCGCCAGCTCAAGCGAAATGTGGCGCGCGGTGTGGGGATCTTTCGCCAGCAGATCCAGCACTTGTTCGCCGTCGCGAATTCCGCCGGCGTGAATTTTCTTTCCGAGCACGCGTTTTTCGCCTGGATCGTGGATGCGGTAGTCGAAAAAGAATTGCGGATTTTCGCGCGGTGAAGCGATCGTCCAGCCGGTGAAGCAGCGCGCTACCTCGATCACGTCCTGCTGCGTGTAGCCGCCATCGACACCCAGCGTGTGCAGCTCCATCAATTCACGGCCGTAATTTTCATTCAGCCCGCGTTTGCCGCCGAGCGGCGGAGCGCCGGACTGCGCGCGGTATTCCTGGGGATGCTGCTTGATGCGCGCAAACGCATCCGGATCGGCGCTCAGCCAATTGTCCAAATAAAATTGCATTGCCGGACTTTTCGCGGTGGCTTCCAGAAGATCGCGGAATTTGCCGAGCACGTGCGGGCGAATCGCATCGCGTTCATACGGCGCGATGTACCAGCGATCCTGATCTTTTTGCGCATACACATTGAAATGATTGAACCAAAAATTGACGAGTTGTTCCTGAAGCTGACGCTGACTGTAAATCGCGCGCAGCATCCTGGCCTGGGCGAGCTCGTTCGGAATTTCCTGCGGATCGCTCGAAGGCGGTGCGTGCATACCCTGCGCGGGATGGGCCAATTGCTGTAGTTGTTTCCGGTAGTCGTCCTGCGACATGCCGGCTCGTTTTGCGGCCACATCGACGGGCGGATATTGATCGAGCAGCGCTTGCGCGGAAAGTTGCAACACTGGAAGGTTTGCCAGGCGCGCGTCCATCGCGGAATCGTCGATCGTCTCCGGATGAAGTTGCTGCGCGATCCACGCTTCGAGGCCGCTTTGCTCGATGCGCGCCACTTCGCCCGGGCTGGGACCAAAACCGAGCCGGTCAAGCGCGTGGAGTACGGATTGTTCCTGATCGAGATCGCCGATCGGCAAGCGGCCGGCGAAATTGAGATTCGACGCGGTGGCTGGAGAAAGGCGCGGAGCGGAAGACGATGTCAAGCCGAGCGCCGGGACTGCCAACGCGGCGCAAACGAATGCGGCGACGAGCGCCGCCATCCGCAGCGAGACGGCTCGCCCCGATGCAGAGCCCATGTGGCTGCGCGCGGGCACGAAAAGAGCGTGGTGGTTCACGGCGGGCCTATTGTATCCCCGGGCGGTAAAACCAGCGCGTTTCGCGGCGAGAAGTGAAAAAACGGCCTGCGGCAACGCCTCCGATTCCTTGCGAATTTGGCGGACGTAAATCATTGGCGACATGTGATTTAGCCGAATTACTTCAAGTAACAAATTACGTGCGGAGTAATCTGGGGTACCCACACCCCGGTACCCAATTCATAAGTTGATGTTAACAAAGGGGTTCCAGGAAAAGAGTGCGCATATGTATGAAACAAAAGTGAGTTAAAAACACCTGTTTTCAGTGAGATGCGCACTCTTTTGCGAAAGTGTTGAAAATAAGAGGGTTGGAGGGGAGATTTGCGATGAGCGACGCGAGACGAGATTTGTGCGGGGTGTTGGGTGCAACGAGGAGTGCGGGACGCGGAGCAGTGTGCGGCGTTCATACCATCTTATAGCACTACTGTACCTATATGTCAAGGGTACTGTGTGAGCGTTCGAAGAGATTTGCACAGGGGGCGAAAAGCTGGCGGAGGCAAACTCCGCCGCTACAAGTGCTTAGCGGAGTTGCGCCCGCACAGATCGCTGTGAATTGGAGTATGATCCCGGCGAAAAATCTAACGGGCACGCAGAGGAGTTTCATGAAGCAGCCGATATCGATCGCGCGGCGCGCCACCTTAATTTTCGCCGCGCTCGCCGCGCTCTGCATGTTTGCGCGAATCCCGTCTATGCGCGCGCAGGCCATCACGAACGACTCGGTGGCGTACGGGCCGTACAACGCCGTGTTTCTGCCCGATGGCGAGGGGTTGGAAAAGGCGCTGGATGCGCACGATTCCATTTTGCGGGCGGATTCGCCATGGTCGTTATATGCATGGGTGAAAATGGGCGAAGCGCCGCGAAGCTTCAGCCTGATCGCCGGGATGGGAGCGCCGACCGAAGAATATCCGCGGTATCTCGCGCTCGATGCGAACAAACTTATTTTGTGGATGGGCCAAGATGATCGCCTGGCCGCCGCCGTTTCGTTCGATCCGGCGAAATGGCATTTTCTTGCCGCGACATTCGACGGCGCCGAATTCCGGCTGTACAGCGACGGGGAGCAAGTGGCCAACGGAGCGCTCGATGCCGGCAGCGTGAGTGGAGTTGTGCAAATGGCGCCGCCGATGTTTCGCTGGCCGGACGCGCAGCACTTCGGCGGAAAAATCGCCGCGCTCACGATTGTGCGTCGCGCGCTTGGTGGCGATGAAGTCAGACAGCTCGGGCAGCAGGCGCCGGATTTTTCGATTGTCGAGTTTGAAGAAGCGTCAAAACCATGGCCCGTGCAGACGCGCGAGCGGATCGGCTACGACGCCCCGCAAGATCCAAGTGAGATGCCGCGGGGCAAAGCGCCGTTCGGAAAGGCGATCGCGAAAAGTTTGGGAGCATCGTCCGTGGCGCTCGAGCCGAACGGAGAGAATCATTGGACGATTGCCGGCGGCTGGATGCTGCGGGCCGCTCCCGACGTGAATGCCGATGGCGCCGAAATTTCGAGCGCACAGTACAAGTCCGATGGATGGCTGGCCGCGACGGTGCCGGGAACCGTCCTGACTACGTTTGTCGATCGCGGTGTATATCCCGATCCGGATTATGGGCTGAACAATCTGGCGATTCCCGAATCTCTCAATACGCAGGACTACTGGTATCGCACTCGATTCACCGCGCCGCGGCAGGTTTCAGGGCGCCGCTTCACGCTGACTTTTCACGGTATCAATTACAAGGCCGAGGTGTGGTTGAACGGAAAATTTCTAGGCACGATCACCGGGGCATTCATTCGCGGCGTATTTGACGTGACGGATATTCTGAAACTGGGCGACGCAAATGTTCTGGCCGTGCGCGTTTCGCCGCCGCCGCATCCGGGAATTCCGCAAGAGCAATCCATCAAAGGGGGTCCTGGCGAAAACGGGGGAATCATGTGCCTCGACGGGCCGACGTTTATGGCCACTGAGGGCTGGGACTGGATTCCGGGAATTCGCGATCGCGACACGGGGATCTGGCAGCCCGTGACGCTGACCGCGACCGGCGCGGTGAAGATCGGCGATCCGCAAGTGGTTACGTCGCTGCCGTTGCCGGATACCAGCCGCGCCGATGTCGAGATCAGCGTGCCGCTGGATAATTTATCGGACGCGCCCGTTCACGGAACGCTGGACGCTTCGTTCGATCAAACGGCCGTGTCTAAAAAAGATATCGTTCTGCCTCCGGGCGAAAGCATCGCGAAGCTCTCGCCCGCGGAATTCGCTCAGTTGACAGTGCAGCATCCGCGCTTGTGGTGGCCGAATGGCTACGGCAAACCCGAGCTATACGATTTGAAATTGAGCTTCACCGCGGGTGATGAAGTTTCGGCCACAAAGCACGTTCGCTTTGGAATTCGCGAAATCACGTACGAACTGAGCTTGCTCGATAGCACGGGACATTTGCGGCGCGTGGAATATTCTCCGACGGAAGCGCGGGCGAAAAACGAAGAAGTTGTGGACGTTACTCACGCCGGAATTCGCGAAATTCCGATTGCCGATCCCGCGTTCGTGCTGGCGCCCGCGCCATCCGCGCCCAGCGGTTCCGCTGTGGCGCGCGGATATTCCGATGGCTGGGCGGCATCGTTCGCACCGGGCGGGGAAACATCTTCATCCATCCGCATGCTGAGTGACACGGGCGCCGCTCCCTACCTAGTGATCAAGGTGAATGGCGTGCGGATCGCGTGCCGCGGGGGCAATTGGGGGATGGACGACGCGCGGAAACGCGTTTCGCGCGCGCGGCTTGAGCCGTATTTCCGGCTTCATCGGGACGCCAATCTGAATATCATTCGCAATTGGCAAGGCCAGAGCACCGAGGAAGTTTTTTACGATCTCGCGGACGAATATGGATTGATGGTGTGGAACGATTTCTGGGAAGCGACGCAAAATTCCAACGCAGAAGCGGAAGATCCCGCGCTGTTTCTGGCGAATGCGCGCGACACGATCCTGCATTTTCGGAATCACCCTTCGATTGTAATTTGGTGCGGGCGCAATGAAGGCGTGCCGCAGCCCACGATCAATGAAGGACTGGCGGATCTGGTGCGCACGCTCGACGGCACGAGGTATTACTCGCCCAGCTCAAATCGGATCAATCTTCAGAACAGCGGACCGTATCGTTATCAGGACCCGGCACATTACTACACAACGCTGAACCTGGGATTTTCGGTGGAGACGGGAACGCCGTCGATGTCAACGCTGGAATCGTTTCGCGCGTGGATTCCGGACGCGGATCAATGGCCGATCGGCGATGTGTGGGCGTATCACGATTGGCATCAGAGCGGGAACGGCGACGTGGCGCCTTTCATGGCTGAGATTCAGGCGGAATTCGGCGCGCCGAAGAATTTGGAAGATTTCGAGCGCAAGGCGCAAATGTTGAACTATGTGGATCACCGCGCGATTTTCGAAGGAATGAACGCGCATTTGTGGGCGCCGAATTCGGGGCGGCTCTTGTGGATGACGCAGCCCGCGTGGCCGAGCACGATGTGGCAGATTCTGAGCTCGGATTACGATACGCAGGCTTCGTACTACGGGGTGAAAAAGGCTTGCGAGCCGGTGCATGTGCAGCTCGATCTATCGAATTACGAAGTGGATCTTGTGAATACGACGACCACGGCGCTTGCGGGATTGTCCGTGAGCGCGAATGTAACTTCGCTCGACAATAAAGTTTTGCTACACCATGAAGAGCACGCGGACGCCGGCGCGGACTCCGTGACGCACGATTTCAAATTGAATGTTGCGCCACTGCTGGCGACTGGCGTGGTGCTGATCAAGCTCGAGTTGCGAAACGCCACGGGGCAAATGATTTCCGAGAATCTCTACTGGCTTGGCGCTGAGAGCTCCTCGTATCGCCAATTGAATCGCTTGCCGGCGGCGGCGCTCGGCGTCAGCGCAACTTCGGCGTCAAGCGGTGACGCAACGCATATTCATATTCAGCTGCGGAATATCGGAGCCACCGCCGCGCTGGCCAATAAATTGACGATACTGAATGCCGCCGATGGCTCGCGCATTTTGCCCGCGTATTTCAGCGACAACTACGTTTCATTGCTGCCCGGGGAAGCGCGTGATATCGAAGTGGAATTCCCGCGAGCAGCAGCGCACGGTCCAGCGGAACTGGCGATCCGAGGATGGAATTTGGCTCCGCACACCATTTCGGTTACCGCGGGGAAATAAATATCGGGAAGAAATGAACGTGGATTTCGCGACGCTCAGGCGTCGGCGGCCTGGCGCGCGCCGAGGTAACGGGCCACGACGATGGTGATGTCGTCGCGTGGGCTTGCGCCGCGCGCGAATTTGCCGATGGCCGCGAGCACGTCGGTTTGCACATCTTCGATCGCATCGCGATGTTGCGATTCGAGCGCGAGTTTCAATCGATCGGTACCAAACTCATTGTCTTCGGGATCCATCGCTTCCGTGACGCCGTCGCTGAACAGTACCAGCGTATCCCCGGGCTCGAGCTTGCGGCTTTCCAACTTGTACACGGCATCGGGAATTAATCCGACGGGAAACGATTCCGCGGCGAACGGAGCCTCCGCGCGGCCATTGCGCAGCAGAACCGGCGACGGATGACCGGCGTTGATGTAATCGAGCTGGCCATCTTCGCTCAAGATCGCGAAAAAAACCGTGGCGTAGCGTTCGAGGCGCGAGTGGCCGCACAGAAAATTATTGATGTGGCCGAATACGCCGGCCGGCGGCTGCTGGATGGCCATTCCGGAAAACGCGCCCTGCAACATTGTCGTGAGCAGCGCGGCGCCGAGGCCCTTGCCCGAAACATCGGCAATCAGAAACGCCGTGCGGCCGGGGCCGAGTTCCATCACGTCAAAATAATCGCCGCCGACGGTGAGGCACGATTGATTCATTCCGGAAAGTTGCAAATGCGCGCCGGTGCGAAAATCGCGCGGCAACAGCGCTTGCTGGATTTCGCGCGCGATTCCCAATTCCTGCTCCATGCGCTCGCGCTCGCGTTCGCGTTCCACCATGCGCGCGTTATCCATCACGCTGGCGGCTTCGACGGCCAGCGCGTCAAGAATTTGGCGCTCGAGCGTGGAGAATCCCGCGGGGCGGGTGCTGTCAAGATAAAGCACGCCGAGCAATTCGCCGCGCACTTCGTCGTCCGGCAACGTGCCTTCGCGCTTCTGCGCGAACGCATAAAGCGGAATCACGACGAGCGACCGCAGGCGCTGCATGATGACGCTCTTCGCCGATTTCAAATCGGCATTTTGTTCGAGATCTTCGGTGATGATGGCGCGCTTTTGTTCGATGGCGTGACGGATGGCGGTCTGCGTCGGCTCGAGCCCCGCGGTTTCGAGAACTTTGCCGCCGCGTTGGCGCGCGAGGCGCACGCGCATGACATTGTCGGCGCCGCGTTCGACCAGGAGGCCGCGGTCGGCGCCGGTGAGCGCGATGGCGTGATCAACCATGTTGCCGATGATCGCGTCAAGCGGCAAATGTGAATGCAGCAGCGCCGTGGCTTCGAGCAGCAGACTCAGTTTACGCAGCCCGCTGGTGCCGGCGCCGCCGCCGGTGACCGACAAGCTTTCCATGCGCGACAGCAAGTCCGGAAGTGCGTCGGAGGTCGCGTGAAAAAGCAACTCGAACGAATCGTCGAGGCCGAAATTGATCGCGTCGCCTTCTTCGAGCTGCTTGCGCTCGATCCTTTGACCGTTGACGAATAAGCCGCGGCGGTGCCCGCGATCTTCGAGGAAGAGCGCGCCACTCGCTTCAACGATCGCAGCGCATTGGCGCGAGATGCGCAGATCGGGAAGTTGCAAATCGTTGTTGGTTTCGGCGCCGCGGCCGATCAGAAACGGCGTGTGGGTTACGGGAAATATGCGGCGGGTGCCGTCGGGGGCGACGACTTCAAGCACGGCCTCGCTGGGAGAGGTGGCGTCGGGCATAGCAATTTTCCGTGGCCGGATTCTACCACGTGAATCGGCGCGCGCTCGACGATCTGATTCTAGAGTTCGATGGCGGGTGGTTCGTCAATTGGCGGGATGAAGGGGGCGGTAGCGAGCCGCTTGCGGAGCGGGGACGCGCCTAGCCGGTTTTCTTTGTAGTTGTGACCGCGACGATTTTTATGCGGTCAGCAATGCGCTTGCCGCCGTCCTCGTGGTAGTAGATCGTCACGCGCACGCCTTTGTTCACGCCGAGAGGAATTTGCGTCGCGTGCGTCAGCACGAAGTCCCACTGCGATTGATGCTTGCCGATCGTTTTGAGCAGCACGATCGCGGAGGCCGTGTGCGATTGAATCGTGCCTGTCGCCTGATGTTTCACGGTCACCGCATAATTGGAGACGGGTGCGACGAGGCAAGCCGCGACCAAAATTATTCCCAGGCACGCGCGGAGTGCGCGTTGGCTCGTGACGCCGATTTTTCCGGAGCGAGAGAGACTCATTCGAATTTCCGCGTTTGGCGGAACCGATATCATCCATTCAATTGGTAACGACGTCAAGCAAAGGAAAAATCGGGTAGTGGGCCAATTGCGTGTTGCCGAGTCGCGTCCAGCAGACGCTTCGCGTTACGCCCGCTATGCTGGCGAGCATCTTCGCCGGTACAAAATCGTAAAGATAACGCAGAGGCGCAGAGGGGACGGATATACGCAGAGAAAGTGCGACGGAACTTGCGTCGGCGAGTATGCGACCTCTGCTGGCCAGACCGCCAGCAGCAACACAAGGTTAGCCCACTACCAAAAATGGAACTGCCTGGCGCTGGCCGTTCCGGTCCGCGCCAGGCAGTGAGCCGCACTATTGTTTCTGAGCTTGGCGCGTCGCCGACCAGGTCCCGGTGTTGTCGTTAACCTTCAAGGTTCCCTTCATCGTGTCGCCGGCGACGGTGCCGTCGTGAGTGACGGTGAAGGATCCATTGGGCGAACTCACCGTCACGGTGAATTGAATGGCGTTGCCTTTCACCGTGCCCGCGATTGGCACTTCGCCATAGTCGGATTTCTGCGTTCCTTTGATTGTTTCACCGTCCTGCTCAATCGTAAGCGTCGCGGTGAATGTGCCCTGCGGCGTGTCGGCGGTCATTTGCCACGCGCCCGCCACGTTGGCGGGCGGCGTGTCATCCGCCGCGCGGACCGCGATCGCAAACGCGGCCATCAGTGCGAGTGCGACGCCAGCCGCAAGAATGTGCCTACGTTGCGCCGGTTTTATTGTGTTCATTGGATTCGTCAGCTCGGCTTTTGCCGCGTGGCCGACCAATCGCGCGAGTTCTGTCCCATCGTGAAGCTGCCCTTCATGCTGTCGCCAGTAACGGTGCCCTTATATTCGATGGTGAAATCGCCGTTGGGAGTGGAGCGTTTGATCGAGAAATCGATTGCGCTGCCCGCGATCGTGCCGGTGACGGGCGAATCGCCGCGATCGCTATGCACAGTGCCGGTCAGGTTGGTTCCGTTCTGCGTGAGAGTGAGAGTTTGATTCACAGTTCCATTGCGTCCCTCGAAGGTCATCTGCCAGGCGCCGGCCACGTTCGCGGGTTGATCCTGCGCGCGAACGGCGAGTCCGAATGCCAACGTCAGAGCCAACACGCATCCTGTAGCCAAAATATTTCGTTTCATTCGTTGTTCTCCTGGACTGAAGCCGGCGTCGCGGCCGCTTCTTAGTCCGCTTCTTAGTGATTGACGCGCGCCGCCGCCCGCCGGTTGCAAACTGCGCGCAGCGGCCACGGGCGTGCCACACGACTTAGATGCGTTGCGATGGCGGAACCGCGCGGCTCGAATGGTTTCTTGCTATAGTGCGGGCCATGGCGGCGAATTTCAGCGAGCGCGGGAAATCCAGCCCAATTTTGCGAGCGATCGTTGAAATTGGTTTTATCGTTTTCCTTTTTTATTCCAATCTACTCATGGGCGAATTCACCCAGGCGAATGGCCGCGGCAAGACCTTGGCTTACGCGATTCGCGATATTTTCTCGGCCGCCAATTTCACGATCGCGGTAGTTGCGGCTCTCATCGGCTATGTGGTTTTTGAATATCTTCGGAAGCGGCTATAGGTTCGCGTCGAATTCCCCGCGAAATTTCTGGTGAGGGCTAGGGCGAGACGGCGTGCTGCGTCACGTAGTCGTTCATATACGCCGCAAACATCTTTTCGAGTTTCCGCGTGACCGGGCCGGGCGCCGCGGGGTAATTGTGCCCCGCGATTTCGCCGATCCCCAGCAGACTGCGGTTCGTCGAAGTGATGAAAATCTCGTCGGCGGAAAACAAATCCTCGGGCCGCAGCGTCCGCTCGATCATCGGGACTCCCGCCGCCGGCGCAAGCTCAAGCAGCAATCCGCGCGTGACGCCTTCGAGGCACCCGGCGGAAAGCGGTGGCGTTTCCACCGTCCCGCGCCGCACGCAGAATACATTCGCGGCGGTGCATTCGGCGACTTCGCCGCGCTCGTTCAGCAGCACGACTTCGTTGAAGCCTCGCTCGTGCGCCTCCGCCAGATTCCATACATTGTTTAGCCACGATGTGACCTTCACGCCAGCCAGCGGCGAAGCCGCGTGGCGACCATGCTCGCGCAAATCCAAGCGGCCCGGCTCGTGATGCGGCGGAAGACCCGCGGTGTAAAGCAACAGATCCACCTGCGGCGCTTGCTCATCGCTCTGCCAGAAGCCCACCTGATTGTAGATCGCGTAGATGCGCGCCGTGCCTTCCGTGACTTCGTTGGCGCGCACCAGATCCATCAATTGCGTGCGCACGCGATCGGCGTCAAACGGGAAGGGAACTCGAGTGCGAGCCGCGTCGCGCGCCAGGCGGTGCCAGTGCCGCTCGAAAGCAAACGGCACGCCGTGAAAAACACGCAGCGTGGTGAAAAGGCCCCAGCCGCTCAGCAGGCCCGCTTGCCCCGGCGAAAGGCGCGTCTGCTCGATCGGCTGCATGCGGCCATTGTGGTGGACGTAGCGATGGATCATATCGTGCGGCTCGTGTGCATGCTCATGCGCGAATCACACGCGCGCCCATTCATTTTAGCACGCGTCGCGCGCGGTGATTCATGATGCGAGAATGCGGTCCTCTGTAACTTCGACCTCGCTAACACCGCGAAAGCTGAACAGCAGGCGCACCAGATATTTCGGTGGGGCATCTTGCGTGCGACGCACAATTTTCCCGACCGCGGCGGTGACGGCCTGGTGGAAGAGCACGTCGTCCACCTGCATCCCGGCCAGATTCACGCGCACGGATTGTCCTATTTCAAACATCGCAAGTTTTCTCCAGCACAACACGCAGCGGCCGCAACATTCAAGCTACGCCAAAAACCGCGTCGCGCGCCAATTTGTTTTGAGCATGTGGCTTTTAGCGGCGAATTGTGAGCGCTGATATACTTTCCTTATGGAAGGGAGGGATTTCAGTTGCCATGATCAAAAAATCGGAAGAAGAGTGGAAGAAGCAGTTGTCGCCCAATGAGTTCGAGGTCACGCGTCACGCCGCCACGGAGCCGCCGTTCACCGGCGCAAATCTCGATGTCCACGACAAGGGTGTTTTCCGCTGCGTGTGTTGCGGCGCCGAGCTATTCAGTTCCGACACCAAGTTCGAATCCGGCACCGGCTGGCCCAGCTTTTATGCGCCGATCTCCAAGCAAAACGTCGTCGAAGATACCGATCGCAGCCATGGCATGGCGCGAACGGAAGTGAAGTGCGGCCAGTGCGACGCGCACCTGGGGCACGTTTTTCCGGACGGCCCGAAGCCCACAGGTCTGCGCTACTGCACGAATTCCGTCGCGCTGCGATTTGATAAGGGTAAGTAACACCCCCAGGAGGTTTCGGTGTCCCCGACGGCAGACAATGGCATTGTCACCAAACTCAGCAACCACTCTGTCGATGAAACCGTCGAGAAGCTCAAAGCCATTCTGCAAGCTAAAGGCGTTACGCTCTTCGCCCTCGTCGATCACAGCGGCGAAGCCAAAAAAGTCGGGATGAAAATGCCGCCCACGAAACTCCTGATCTTCGGCAATCCGAAAGGGGGCACGCCCGTGATGCTCGCCGCTCCCAGCAGCGCGATCGATCTGCCTCTGAAAATTCTGGTTTGGGAAGATTCATCGCGAAAAGCGTGGCTCTCGTACAACAGCGCGGCGTATCTGCAGCAACGCCATGGCATCCCACAAGATCTGTTACAAAATCTGGCCGTCATCGAGACATTTGCGGCCAAGGCCGGAGAGTAGTAGTTCAATGCCTAACCGCGTCGCAGGTGTGAGAACTGTGATCGTCTGGGTTTTCGTCGCAAGGCTTTTTGCGTTAACTTTCAGGTGAGGAGCGCAATTACAGATGAAATATCGACGCTTTGGGCGCACGGGGTGGAACGTCAGCGAGATTGGATATGGAATGTGGGGGATGGCCGGATGGAGCGGCTCGGAGGATAAGGAATCGCTGGGGTCGCTGAATCGAGCGGTGGAGCTGGGATGCAATTTTTTCGATACGGCCTGGGCGTATGGCAGCGGACACAGCGAAGAGCTTCTCGGTCAGGTTCTGCGCGCGCATCGCGATAAAAAACTTTATGCGGCCACAAAAATTCCGCCGAAGAATCGCAAGTGGCCGAGCCGGCGGGATTTCACACTCGCGGAGTGCTTTCCGAACGATTACATTTTCGAGTTTGTGGATACGAGCCTTCGAAATATCGGCGTTGACACGCTGGACCTAATTCAATTTCACACCTGGGAAGACGGCTGGCTTGACGACGATCGCCTGGCGCGTTCGATCGAAATATTGCGTTCGAGCGGCAAGGTTCGAGCCGTCGGTATCAGCATCAATCGCTGGGAGCCGGCGAATGGCGTGCGCGCCGTGCGCGCCGGCGTCGTGGATGCGGTGCAGGTGATCTACAACATCTTCGATCAAAATCCGGAAGACGAACTGTTCCCGGCGTGCCGGGGAAAAGATGTGGCCGTGATTGCGCGCGTGCCGTTCGATGAAGGCACGCTCACTGGATCAATCACGCTGGAAAGCAAATGGCCGAAAGAGGATTGGCGCAGCACCTATTTCGTGCCGGACAATCTGAAGGCCAGCGTGGAGCACGCCACTGCGCTCAAGCCGCTGCTTAAAGATGGAATGACGCTGCCCGAGATGGCCCTGCGATTCATTCTAAATAATTCCGATGTCGCGACGATTATTCCGGGCATGCGTAAGTTGCGCAACGTGGAAGGAAACGTCGCTGCGGATGAAAAGGGGCCGTTGCCTGTCGCGCTTCATGCCGAGCTGCGGAAGCATCGCTGGGTGCGCACGCCGTCGTCATGGTCGCAGTAGAGCCCGGAGCAACGGCGTAACAGATGAAGTCGCTTTCAAATCTGCGTGACCGGGATGAAGTGCTCGACCGGCTCGGGAAAGTGCGCCCAGATAGCCGCGCCCTCTGGGGAACGATGACGGCTCCCCAAATGATTTGCCATCTAAGCGATTCGTTTCGAGGCGCGCTCGGCGAGAAATACATCAGCCCGGACACGAGCTTTTTCAATCGCGTCGTGATTAAAAATCTTGCGCTCTGGGTGCCGTTGAAGTGGCCCCGCGGGCGCAAGACGCGGCCGGAGATCGACCAAAAACTGGGCGGGACTACTCCCGGCGAGTTCGCCTCGGATGTGGCGGCACTCCGCGTTCTCGTGAACCGATTCTGCGCTCACGCGAACAAATTTTCGCCCCATGCCTTTTTCGGCCAGATGTCGAAGCCGGAGCGCAACCGGCACGCTTACCTGCACATGGATCATCACCTGCGACAGTTTGGCGCGTAGGTGCCGCCGGCCATCAATTATTCGGAGCTGCCGGGGATGACGGCGACGATGTCGAAGATGCCGCCACGGCGTCTTCAAGTTGCGCGAGCGCCTGCGCGGTTGCGGTTTGATATTTTTTGATGCGATCGAGCGCGGCGGGTGACTTCGCATCGGTGCCCACAATATCGAGCACGCGTTTTTGCGCCGCCTTGTCCATGGGCTTGGCCATTTCCTGGACGGCGGCGAGTGCTTGCGGCAAAACGCTCCGCAGATGCGTGAGTTCCGCGCCCGCTGTTTGCGGATGATAGTGCAGTCGATCGCCGGTCTGCATGGCGTCGACTAACTCGTCGGGCGACCAGCCGAGCGGCCAAATTTGGTTCAGGCTGTCGTACGATTCATGCAGTCGCGTCATGAGTCCCGCGAAGCCGTCCAGTTCGCCAGAGCGGGCCACGAGCGCGGCGGAGCGATGCACGCGAACGACGACGCGCGAAGTCACCGGCATGCTGGCGACGGAAATCACCGTGGTCAGCGTGTTGCCTTTGAATCTCCAACCAGGCGCGCCGTTCACTGGAGCGTAACGCATAGTCACGCCGTTCACTTGTACTGATTCCGGCGGCCAATCGCCGGGCAATCGGATTTCGTAGCCGCGAACGCGAGGCATGCCGGGATAGCTGCCGCGCACGGGCGCGATTTCGACCGCGACGTCGTCACCTTGGCGCGACGCGTGCAGATCGGTCCACGCGGCTTCACCGCGTTCGTATGCGCGCGTGTTGCTCGCGTCTTCGTAGACCGTGTAGCTGCTGGATTGTCCGTCAGCCAGCGGGAAGACGTTCACGATCAGCGGATCGACGGGTTTTTCGCCGGTGTAACGCATCTCGGGTTGCATCGGCACGATCGCCCCGGCGCGAACATAAACCGGAATTTGCCGGATTGAGAATTTGCGCTGAATGTTTACGGGGCCGGAAAAATGTTTTCCGGTAGGCCATTCGATCCACTCGCCCGAAGGCAGCCAGATATTTTCGGCGGCGAGCTGGGTGGCGGGGTCCACGGCGCTCACCACCGGCGCGGCGATCATGTTGTCGCCGAAAATGTATTCATTTTTCGAGGTGTAGGCTTCGTCTGCTTCCGGCCAATCGTAGTAAAGCGGCCGGAGAAACGCGACGCCAGTGTCATACGTGCGGCGCGCTTCGGTATATATGTACGGCTGCAACGCGTAGCGCAGATGATAGGCGTCGCGCAGAATATCGGAATAGGGCTCGGGATAGGCCCAGATGCGCCGCTCGGATTCGGGATTTTTCGTCGTGTGCGTGCGCAGAATCGGACTGAAAGCGCCGAACTGCACCCAGCGCGTAAAAAGTTCCGCATCCACAGCGCCCGGCATGTGTCCGCCGATATCGTGACTCCAGTAGGCGTAGCCGACATTGGCCGCAGTGGCCGTGAACCACGGTTGGAAGGCGAGCGAATCCCACACGGAAATCGTATCGCCGGAAAATCCGATTTCGTAGCGGTGATTGCCCAGGCCGCCCCAGCGATGGAAAAGCAGCGGGCGTTTCCCTTCGCGCGCTTGATCGGTGAAGTGAACGTAGTTGAGCCACCACGTGGGACTGACGCCGGCTTCCTTCGTATTCGGCTCCTGCTGCCAATCGAGCCACCAGAAATCGATGCCTTGCCGTTCGAGCGGGTGGTGGATCAAGTCCATATAATTCGTGGCGAATTTTTTGTCGGTGATGTCGAAGGGCACGTACTGCTTCGTCGCCGGATCGATTCCCATGGCGCGTGCCATCTCGGGATAGTGTTCCTCCCACGGTTGAATGCCGGAGGCGGGATGCACGTTGAGCGTGACCTTCAATCCCTCGGCGTGAAGGTTCGCGAGAAAATCGCCGGGATCGGGGAACAAAAGATGGTTCCACGTGTAGCCGCTCCATCCAAGCGTGTGCCCTGAAGCATCCAGTTTGGTTTCCCACCATTTCACGCCGAACGTGGGGTGCCAATCCATATCGATCACAAGCACATCGAGCGGCACATCATTTTCGCGGAAACCTTTCACGAGATCGTCGAGTTCCTGATCGCTGTACGCCCAGTAGCGTGACCACCACACGCCGAACGCGAATCGTGGCGGCAGCGGAATGCGTCCGGCAACGCGCACGAAATCGCCGAGCGCGGATTTGTAATCGTGGCCATAGCCGAAGAAATACCAATCCTGCCGATCGCCCGCGGGACGCTCCATCACCCATGGCCACGTGCTCGATTCGCCTTTCGTGAAAGAGAAATCGGCGGAATCGAAAAGCGGCCGTTGCGAATCGTCCACCACGGTCCATCCCGCACGCGACACGATTCCCGGTCCGATCGGCTCTTTGGTTTGATCGCCCTTCGCTCCATCCAGCGTGCGCGTGGTGCCGAGCAGGTTGGCGGAGTCAGTCATGCCGGGATGCCAGACGACAGGCTTGCCGTTCAGCGTGAAATCAATTTCGAGATTGTCCGCGGCAAATTTGCCGTCGCCCGTGGCGCCTGGCGTATAGATCAACTTCAGCGCATCGGTTTCAATCGTCAGACGCGGCGGATCGCTGCCGCTCGAAACTTCTTGCGTAAATTTCGGCACGGGCATCTTACGATTCAGAAACACGAACGAAGCGTGATCCTCGAACTTGCCATCCGCGGCCCATTCCATGCGCACAAGACGCGGCGTCAGCACTGTAAATCGCGCGTTGCGAAGTGTGACGACCGCGCGCGGATCGGCGACCGGATCGTAGAGTCCTGGCGGAGCAGCGTGCGCGGCAGCGGCAGCGCCTGCTCCGGCACCGGTATTAGCCTTAGCCACCGCCGGAGGCGCCGTGGCGCCGCCCTGCGCGTGTGCCGCAGCTCCGGACGACGCAACCAGGCAAATCGCGGCCACGCAGATGAGCCTTGCAAGGCGAGCGCTTATCGAATCTTGTGCGGCGAGCCCGCGGTCGAGTCCGCCCTGTGGGGTCGCATGAAATTTCCGGGGCATTTGCATCACCGGGTCTCCAATCTCGGGCGTTTGGCGCGGACGCCGGCTCCAGCTCGCGTGGCGCGCCCCGCGCATAATAGCCCCAACGCATTTCCGCGGATAGAGGGCCGTTTCCGGCCCAGTTTGCGGGGCCAAGGGTTGCGCACGGAGCGCTTATTTAGCTTATTTAGCTATCCGAAACCTACGGGGAAGTCTGTATTGACGCGCAATGCCGTTAGTCTATGATACTCGGTGCGGCATCAGAACCGAAAGGTTTCGGACCATGAGAGGTCTTGGGCTATTTCAGCCTGAACCGCTTGAAGAAAAAGAAGTTGACAAGGTTTCTGAGGTCGCTTAACGTCGGTAAAAGCCTTGGTGGAGGCACCTCGTGCGTATGTCATTGAAGTCCACAATTTTCGCGGTCATGGCGGTTGCAATCCTCGCGGTTAGCGCGGCAGCCGCACCGGCGCCGGCACCCATGGCTTCGATGGGCGTAGTGCTCCAGGCAAACAATGCCAGTCTGAGCGGATCCCCAGTGGTGAACGGCGCCACAATTTTCAATGGCGACACGCTGGTTACCGACAACGCGGGCGCATTGCGCGCGCGGTTTGGCTCATCGCAGATTTATCTGTTCCCCAATTCGAATGTTTCGATTAGCCAGACGGCAAACGGATTCAGCGCCGCATTGAGCAACGGAAGCGTCCTGCTGTCATCCGGCTCGAGCGATACCTATTCCGTGCTGGCCGACGGAGCGATTTTGCACCCGAAGGCCAATGAGCAAAGCGTCGCTCAGATCACCTGGGTCAGCCCCACTGAGTTGATGCTCAGCAGCCGGCGCGGCGACTTGGAAATCACCATGGGTGATGAGACGCAGACGGTCAGCGAGGGTTCCTCCTATCGCATGATGATCGCGCCCGCGTCGCAGCCCGCGGCTTCGTCTTCCTCGCAGCACGGCGCGGCCAGTTCCGGCACGAACAGCTTTTACCTGATCGCGATTCTGATTATCGCGGCCGGCACGGCCATCGCTCTCTGGCGCGCGTTCGAAAGCACCAGCGCAACCAACTAACTCACTTTCCATTCGTCGCGGATTTCGCGGGGCAGTCCGAAAGCGGACTGCCCCGTTTCATTTTTACGCGAACCGCGCGCCGCGCTTCACCGCTCGCCGACGCCGCGCTGTGCCGATCTGAACCACATGAAAACAAAGGCGTTGACAGTTTTTTGGCGCCCACATAACGTGGCTTTAAGCCTTGGTGGAGGCGCAAATTGCGCATGATGACGAAACCTGGATTTCTCGCTGTACTCGCAGTGCCCGCACTACTCGCAATGGCAGTGTTCGCAGTTTCCGCGCCTGCTGCACCGGCTCCCGCAGCTTCAATGGGAGTCGTTATGCAGGCCAATCACGCCAGTCTTGACGGATCGCCGGCCGTGAATAGCGCCACGATCTCGAGTGGCAACACGCTTTCGACGGACAATTCGGGCGCATTGCGCGCGCGATTTGGCTCGTCGCAAATTTATCTGTTCCCCAATTCAAAAGTTACCGTCAGCCAGGCGGCGAATGGATTCATCGCCAATTTGACCGCGGGTTCCGTTTTTGTTTCCTCCAGCGCGGGCCAGACCTTTGAAGTTTTGGCCGACGGAGCGATTGTCCGGTCGAAGATTCTGAATCCGGCGGCGAATCAGCAAAGCGTCGCGCAAATTTCCTGGGTCAGTCCCACGCAGCTGATGCTCACAAGCCGCCGCGGCGATTTGGAAGTCACCATGGGCAGCGAAACGCAAACGGTAAACGAAGGTTCGTCCTACCGCATGATGATCGCCCCCGCGTCGCAACCCGGCTCTTCACCCGCTGCGCAAAGCGGAGGTTCCGGCGCAGGCGCTTTCTACCTCGTGGCCATCGCTATCGTGGCCGCGGGCACAGGCGTCGCCCTCTGGCGCGCCTTTGAAAGCACAAGCTCAACCAACTAACCGCGCCCACTCGCCGCGCCCGAGAAGCGCTGCCGAATGTGGGCCAACCGCACAATTGCCGCGCGCTGTTCGCGCACCAAGCGTTCGCCGTTCGCGCATGACGCGCTCGCAAATCGCGTAATTCGCCGTTCGTGAATCGCGCAATCCGCTATTCGTCCATCGCATTTCGCGAGGCAGTCCGATCACGGGCTGCCTCGTTTCACCTTCGTCCGCCGCGCCCGCCTCTGTTTGTCATCCTCGTTTCGCCGTAACGTAAACGCTCTCCCCGCCGCGCATAGCGCCCAATATGCCCATGTAGCGGTGGCGTTCAGGCCTCCATCCTTCTCCTGATTCTTCTTTCGATTCTTCTTTCGCTTTTATCTTTGCCGGTCATCCCGAGCGAGCGAAGCGACGAGGGACCTCTCCGTCGATCTGTCTCTCGCCCGTGCATCGCACTCTTAGCCGGAGAAATGGAAAGCTCCATCTATCCCCGGTTCCCGTTGTTGGCCGATTGTGGCATTGTCGCGGCTGCAGGCGTCTGGTTTGACGATCGGCCACCGCTTGAGTCCGCGGCATCTGTTGCCGGTGCCGCGCCGGAAGAGTTCGTACTCGAGGCATTTTCGTTGCAGGAAACAACGGCCGAATTGAAAAGCCCGTTGACGGCGTCCACGTTCTCATTCGGAAGTGCCTGAAAGCTGGCGCTGAGTGTCGTTCCTACGCACGCCGAAATCTGATCGAGCTGCGAGGGCGAAAGATGATTAAACTTGAGAACTTCCCTGGCTCGGTCGCTCCCGTATTTCACAATCTTTGCCGGAGCCACACATGATTTTATATCCAGCTTGGAAATCAAATTGACGAGTGGGGTTCTCTGGCTTCCGCCCGCCACCCGCACGGTCTGGTTGATAGTGTTGATCCGCGCTTCAAAAACCTTCTGCGAAAAACAATCGCAGCTGTAGAAATTACTCAACATCACGTTGTTGTTGCAATAGTTCAGTCCCTGAACGCCTTGGTCCAGCACGAATTGACGATCGTCTGCTGACATCTGCTTCAGCCTCGGATCGTTCGTTTGCTGCGCACGAAGCGCTGCAGGTGATATTTCCGCTGCAGCGGTCTGGTCATGCGCTGCCAAAGACAACGGTCCCGCTGCTCCAACGATTGCAATCACAAGCACGAATCTCAAAACAGTTGTCTTCACACGTCCCTCCGGATACGAAACAACGCCAGAAGCTTACATCCAGCACATGATGACTACCAGAGTCTCTCCGCGGAATCGAGGGTCCGGATCAAGGGGACAGACGGCACGTTTTCTGATATTTTGTCGACCGTCGCTCGTCTCTCTGCTATCGTAATAGTTAACAACTGGTTCCATATTTTTAATAGTAAACACAATCTCGTTTCAGCGCTCTTAGCCGGAGAAATGGGGAACGTCCCGTCTGTCCCCCGTCTCCCATGCGTTCAGTGGCTCCAACGTTAACGTCGGGCAGTGTTATCATCGCCGCGTGCTTGCGGTCAAAAGCGGATTCCGAATGGCGTAATTTGCGTTTGCGGGAGGAGCCGGGCCAATGGTCAGCGAAGCGCAGGTTAGAGCGAAAACGGACAGCGAACTCCTTGAAATCTGGACAAACCAGAAGGATTACATCATCGAAATGGTGACACGGGTTAAGACCGAGATCGAGAGGCGAAATCTCGATACGACCGGCATACACGTAATTACAGTAGAAGAGGTGGAAAAGAAGAAGGCGGCGGCCCAGGCTTTGTCGGAGTTTAAGCAGGCCCGCGGAGCCGCCGTTTTCCAAGGGGCCTTGGGGTTGTTCATGCTCTGGCTTTTTTTCGATACGTTTTCGTCTGACGAGCCGCTTGTCGTACCAATCAGCTTGATCGTTGCGGCGTTGCTGCAGATATTTTTTGCTGTCGGTGTTTGGAGGCGCAAACGATGGGCGTTCACTTCCGGGGTGGTCCTTTATACCTTGATCACCGCGTTTAACCTTGTAGGCACGATCGTAACCGCGCTTGACGTCTCGGGAGATCTCAAGCCAGCAAACGCCGCGGGCACTTTCCTGTTTCAGAAGCCTGATATGGTAGACGTCTTAGAATACGTGGTAGCGACGTTCTTATGCGGGAGTTTGGCGCTGATTTTCAACTCACTCCGAAAACGAAGCCGAGTGCGGGCGATACGTAGTAGTGAAGAGGCCCGTGCTTGATATTGTTGCACCGTCCCAGGCGCGTGCTTCGCTCGCTCGTCG
>JBAQYV010000152.1:0-2630 GCA_049790315.1 Candidatus Acidiferrales bacterium
AGAATCCCGTCGGTCCCGGTGGTAATCGCTACGCTGGTCGCCGTCGTCGGCCACGTGCTGATTGCATGCTCGACCGATTCGTATGGCGCGATTTTATATCCGAAATGTTGTTCGTACCAAAGATGCAATCGCGCTTCATTCTTGACGTCGATTGCGATATCCGGATCGCGGAACAAACGTCCAGCTTTTGCGGCATAGTCATTCTCTGACTCAGATGATAAGTCCACGGAATCAATAGTAAACGAGATCGTAGTCTTGTATTCCGAAGTCCGACTCAAATCCGTGTGCGTCATTCCACACCGTCTGCGCTACGCATCCCGCGCCCAGGTACCAGTTCGGCATCCTCAGATCAGGCGCTCGTTTCAGAACCTCATTGATGATCCTGCTCCGGCTGATAAGATCCTTTACACAGTCGATCTGTGTAGCGAGATTGCGGTTATGACCGACGGCGCCAATTGTCATGACGATGCTTTACGGCAAACGACCTCGATATTGTTGCCGTCGGGGTCGTACACGAATGCGGCGTAGTAATCCGGATGGTACTGCGCCCTGATTCCTGGCGCACCATTGTCACGGCCACCCGCCGCAAGCGCCGCCCGATGGAATGCATCGACGGCTGCGTGATTGGAGGCGGCAAACGCGAGATGCAGCGGATTGTGCGGATGACCCTGTCCGATCCAGAAGGCCGGAAATCCCTGCGAGCCCATCCCCACCGCGCGGCCCTCATCATAGATCACCTTGTAGCCAAGCGGCGCGAGTGCGGATAAGAAAAACCGTTTGCTGACCGTGATGTCCGAAACCGGAATCGCAATGTGATCAAGCATCGTAGCACTCTCCGAGCTATAAATTCCGCCGGACGGGGGCAGGTCATCTGGAGTGACGAAACTGTCCGCGCCTTGCTTGTCGGCAAGTTGCCGCGAGTGATTTCGCGTGGACTGTTCTGCGCCTGGCGCATTGAGCGCCAGATCATCTCATTATTTCAAGATGCGTGGTCTCTTCCTTTTCGAAGAGAGCGTTCTGGAAATCGTCGAAGCCGAACGTGCCGAGGTGACCCATAGGAACGGGTGTTTCTTTCCCGATTGAAACAATCAGTCTGTGGTTTTCAGGTGTCAGCGGGCTCGTAACTATCGTGCAGTTGCGACCGTCGAACCTGTCTGTACTTAACCCTCCGGTTCTCGCTTTAATCCTCAGAACTTCGGCCATTTCTCTTTCCGCACAGAATGAGCAATACGTCACTTTCAAATCTACGGGCCCATCTCCTATCAAGAGGCAATAGACGCACACGAAATGGAACTTGCGCGGAAGCGGATTGAAATCAGCATCGGTAGTCTCGAGTTGCAGGATCGAACCGTCGGCAAATGCCGGAACGTAGGTACCGTCGCACTCGATCGGCACTCTTTGGAAACGAACCTCGGCCGGGTTCGCTGCATAACAGTCCGCTATTAACATAGAGCGATAGTGCTCTTTCATAAGACAAAGGAGCTTGAAATATTGCTCAAGCACGTCCGGGTCGCGCGTTACAATGAAAACCTCCGTGCCTCGCATTATCGCGGTTAATACTGCAATAACGACGAGCTGTTCATCGGCCATCTTGCGAACAGTCAGCTGGTTGGCGGAGTCCACAGCCTGCAGCCCTTTTTTTGCGAGCAGAAGACCTCGAGGACCGAGTTGCGTCTGTACCTCAGCCACGAATTCGTCATTCGTTGGACTTCTTCCCAATTTCTTCGTTAGAATCCCAACCGCCATCGGTCCCCACGCCTTACGAAGTGCTAATAGCCTGAAATAGTACTCGTACCCGTGCTTCATGAAATCGTCACCATCGTTGAGATCTAGGACTTGCAGTTTTGAGATTTCATGAGGCGCGAGCGCTGGGGCACCGGGCTGTTTGCGTGAAGTATCTCGCGAGATTTGGCTGTTGACGGCCGTCATCACGCGGTCCCGGATCGCCTTATTTCTGAACGGCGTCTTCAGCCAGGGTAGCAGCTCTTTCCACACGAGGGGCGTTATGCAAATTCGCCTATTCCAAAAGGCATCCCAAACGGATACGTCTAACTCCTTACTGAAAACGTTTGTATCTGGAAAGACGACTGCGTTAGCAAGTGAGTGAACGCCAATTGCCTGCGCGAGATTCGCGGCCGACCAGTCGTGTTTGGGAGTGGGGCCGTTAAACGCTAGCCTCGGCATGGGCTGGCGGTTAGGCGGTGGATTAGGGAACGGAGATGGTACGCGCCGTCTGGCGAGAGGACGCTTCTCGATTTGGAACCGGCTCGTTACGGTCATATTAGGTTTCCGAGGCATCTTAGATCTCGCATAGATCCCGATCGAGCACCTGTCAACGGAGCTGAATAATTCAATTATAGCAAGTTTCCAGAACGACCGCAGTGTCGCACCGTGCGGCAGATCGGGATTCGCGCTGGGTCGATGAGGCTGCGGCTGGAAACCTTTACCGTCTGGCGCGAATTTTATCGGGTGCGGGAGGTCTCAGCGCCGTGTGCCGCAAAACAAAAAGGGCGGAGCATCGTATGCTCCGCCCTTCGAGAGATCCCGGCCGCGTCCTACTCTCCCGTGACGCCTTCGGTCACAGTACCATCGGCGCTGAAGGGCTTAACTGCCGTGTTCGGGATGGGAAC
>JBAQYV010000153.1:0-3937 GCA_049790315.1 Candidatus Acidiferrales bacterium
CGCGCCTCCAGGAATTTCCCACTCTGGCCATGTCGTCGGGCACGCTGCTTGCCGATTTCCCGCGGCCCGCGCAGGCTGCGAAGCGCGAAGGCATCACCGTCGAAGAATATCGCAAGGAGCAGCAGGATGCCGCGCGCGCCGCCATGCGGGCCGAGGTCGCGCGAGAAGGTGGAGACGCGCAAGCTCCGCCAGCGCAGACGGGAATGCAACAGCCGCCATCTTCGCCAGCCGACGCAAATTCCGCCGCTGCTCCATCGGATTCTTCTTCGATGCAAGCGCCGAGTTCGGCGGAAGATCTCGTGCCCGATCCGCTCTCCTCGCCGATTCCGGCCGCGCGATCGAATCAATCGGATCAAGCGTCGGGCGACACTCCGGCGCAGGCCGGCCAAATGGCGGACGGCGCACAAATCCCGAGTAGCGCACAGGACAACGGTGGCGAAATGGACGGCCCCGCGCGCGGCGCCAAAGACAAAGGCCAGGCCGGCCCCGGCAACGCGATGTACAACTACAAAAATATCCACTCGCCGCAGCGGATTGTCGCGGAGCTAGCCATGGCCAAAGTCGATCGCGCCGTTTACAGTGATCGGCAACTTTACGAGCAGATGGTTGATTTCTGGCTCAACCATTTCAACGTGTTCGTCGGCAAGGGGCAGGATGCTTGGCTCGTCACTTCATTTGAGCGCGACGCCATTCGTCCGCATGCCATGGGCAGGTTTCGCGATTTGCTCGAAGCCACGGCGAAAAGTCCCGCGATGCTTTTTTATCTCGATAACTGGCTGAGCGTGGACCCGGATGCCGCGAAGCAATTGCAGGCGCAACGCGAAGCGCGCCAGGCGCGGATTGGCATGGGACCGTACGGTTTCCCGCGATTTCCCGTCGGCAATCCGCAACCACAAAAACAGGCGCAAAAGCAGCAGGATCGTGGCCTGAATGAAAATTATGGCCGCGAGTTGATGGAGCTGCACACGCTCGGCGTCGACGGCGGCTACACGCAGAAGGACGTCACGGAAGTCGCGCGCTGCTTCACGGGCTGGACGATTGCCACGCCGCGCATCGATCCGCAATTCCAATTCAACGATCGCTTGCACGATACGAAGCCAAAACTCGTCCTGGGCCACAAGATCGATTACGGCGGAATCAAGGATGGTGAAGCCGTGCTCGATCTCTTGGCGCGCGATCCGCACACCGCGCATCACATTTCGCTCGAAATCGCGCAGCACTTCGTCTCCGATAAGCCGCCCGACGCGCTCGTCGATCGCATGACGAAGACGTTCCTCGATTCCGACGGCGATATTCGCGCTGTGCTGCACACCATGATCGATTCGCCGGAATTCTGGTCGAAGGACGCGTATCGCGCGAAGATCAAAACGCCGTTTGAGCTTGTGGTTTCCGCCGCGCGTGCCACCGGAGCTGACGCCACGATTCCGTTGCTCCTCGTGCAGTGGTCGGCGCGAATCGGCGAGCCGCTCTATCAATGCCAGCCGCCCACGGGCTATTCGGATCAAGCAGACGCCTGGGTGAATACCGGCGCGCTCCTGAATCGTTTGAATTATTCACTCGCGCTCACGGGGAATCGCCTGCGCGGTATCGAGACAAACGTCGCCGAAGTTCTCGGTCAGCCTGCTACGGGTTCCGACCCACGTGCGGCTCTCGACGCGGCCTTGGTCGTATTTCTTGGCGGGGAAGTGAGCACCGAGACACGCCAGACGCTGGAGAAGCAGCTCGACACGCCGCAAGTTCTCCAAGCCAAACTCGACGATCCGGTACGCGCCGTCAACGTGAATCTGATCGCCGGCCTGGTCTTGGGTTCTCCTGAGTTTCAGCGGCGTTGACGATCGCGATTGCGGCGCGCGGCATCTACGTATGTAAATGGAACGCGATGGGAAGTTGAAAGGACCATTCACATGAAAGTCTCGCGGCGACTATTTCTAAAAAGTGGCGGCATTGCCATGATCGGCATGAGCACGCTGCCGGGTTTCTTGCAGCGCGCTGTCGCAGCCACTCCGGCGTCGAGCAAGAAAAAACTCGTCGTGCTTTTTCAGCGCGGCGCCGCTGACGGCCTGAACATCGTGGTGCCCTTCGCCGAGCCAAATTACTACCGCATCCGTCCGACGATCGCGATTCCCGCGCCCGGCCGCGGCGCGGGAGACCAATCGGCGGTCGATCTCGACGGTTTCTTCGGTCTGCATCCGAGCATGGCATCGCTCGCCCCGCTCTTCCACAACGGATCGCTCGCGATCGTGCACGCCGCGGGCTCGCCCGATTCCAGCCGCTCGCATTTCGATGCTCAGGATTATATGGAATCCGGCACGCCGGGAGTCCGCGCCACGGACGACGGCTGGTTGAATCGCGCGATGGTCGAAACTCCGGAAACTGACGCGTCGCCCTTTCGCGCTGTCGCCATGGGCCCGAACCTTCCGCTCACGTTGCGCGGTTCGGCTCCCGCAATCGCGCTGCCTGACGTAAGCCAGTTCAAAGTGTTCGCGCAGTCGTCCGCCGTCGAAGGCGGATTCGAGGCGCTGTATGCGCAAACGGTTGACACTGCTTTGCGCGGCACCGGCAATGAAACTTTCGCGGCTGTCGACATGCTTCGCAAAGCCGATCCCGCGCATTTTCAACCGGAGAATGGCGCGCAGTATCCCGCCGGCCGCGTCGGCCAGACCATGCTTCAAGTCGCGCAGCTTCTGAAAGCCGACGTCGGCATGGAAGTCTCTTTCGTTGACACCGGCGGATGGGACAATCACGTAAACGAAGGTGGCGCGCAGGGTCAGCTCGCAAATTTGTTGCGTGATCTCAGCCAAAGCCTCTCGGCCTTCTCGCAGGATCTGGGCGATCGCATGGAAGACGTGGTCGTCGTGACCATGTCCGAATTCGGCCGCACCGCGCACGAGAATGGCAATCGCGGCACCGATCACGGTCACGCGAATTGCATGCTCGTGATGGGCGGCCCCGTAAAAGGCGGAAAAGTTTATGGACAGTGGCCCGGCCTGAATCCCGATCAGTTGAACGAGGGCCGCGATCTCACTCTCACCACTGATTTTCGCTCTGTGCTGGGTGAATTAATGGTGAATCACCTCGGAAGCAAGGATCTCGACGCCGTTTTCCCCGGCTTCGACAACGATCCCAGAAAATTCCGCGGCGTCCTGAAGGCCTGACTCGCGGCGCAACTTCGATTTCGCATTCAGTCGGTTGAATGCGACGAAGTAGGTTGTGGCCGGGTCGCTTCACGTACACCAATCGACAGGCTGGAAATAAAAAATTCCGGCGCCGCATTTCTGCGACGCCGGAATCGGCTTGCGGTTATCGTGTGCCTTACTGTTGAGGCGGTGGCGTAGACATCGGAGCAGCAGCCGGTGCGGCCGTTGAACCGATCTCCGTGCCGATCACTTCGCCGGAAATAATAATCTCTACGCGGCGATTCTGCTGCCGACCCGCTGCGGTCGTGTTGTCCGACACCGGATTTGCTTTTCCAAATCCCGTTGCCGTCACCGAGCCCGTATCGATACCCTGAGCGACAAGATAGTCGCGCACGCCTTCAGCGCGCTTCTCGGAAAGGGTTTGATTGAACGCATCGCTTCCCACGCTGTCTGTATAGCCATCGATCGCCAGCTTCAATCCGGGATGCCCCAACACGATTCCGGAAAGTTTCGCCAACGCTTCGC
The DNA here is from genome assembly GCA_049790315.1 of Candidatus Acidiferrales bacterium. Lineage (GTDB taxonomy): Bacteria > Acidobacteriota > Terriglobia > Acidiferrales > UBA7541 > DASPOJ01. The sequence continues at coordinate 3,663 of JBAQYV010000153.1, forward strand.
GCGCCGTGGGTTTCAAATCGTATTTGCCAAACGCGAACAGCACGTCGGCCATATTCACTTTCAAACCCTGCGGCGTGTCGGTCGTCGGAAGAATCTTGTTGAACTGTTCGAGCAGCATCGCGCGGAGTTGCTGCTTCTCGGCTTCCGCCTGTGCCGCGGCCTGCTGCGCCGCTTGCGCCTGCGCCGCCGATTGTGCCGCCTGAGCCTGCGCCTGCGCTTGAGCGGCCTGCGCTTGTGCCGCCGCATCCTGCGCTTGCTGCGCCGCGAGTCGTTGC
>JBAQYV010000154.1:0-8569 GCA_049790315.1 Candidatus Acidiferrales bacterium
ATTGGCAAATGCACATTGACGCAGTGGCTCACGGATTGCGCGTCTCCGCGTTTGACGGCGCGACGCCGTTCTATCTCTTCAGCGACATCGCTACCGTGGACGCGCCCGCCGAGCCGTCGGGTCACGATTGGTATCGCAATTTCGATCTCGCGCTCGAACGCGAACGCGGCATGGACGATACCGAAGATCACCTGATGGCCGGAACATTTCGCGCGACCCTTCAACCAGGCGGTTCGCTCTCATTTTTTGCCACAACCGAACAGGACGCGTCACTCAATGCCGCCCGCTTGCTCGAAGAACAGCGCACGCATGAGCGCTCGTTGCTTGAGGCGTGGAACACCCCGCGTCGTCCATCGTCCGAGCCGGGTGTGCTGCCCCCATCGACCAAGCGAGCCGCACCCGCCGAGCCGCCCCCCGCCTGGGTGCGCCAACTCGTGCTTGCGGCCGACGCATTTCTAGTCGCGCGTCCCGCATCGGGCGAGACCGGCCCATGTACCGTGATCGCCGGCTACCCGTGGTTCTCCGATTGGGGCCGCGACACGATGGTCTCCCTTCCTGGCTTGACGCTCGCGACCGGCCGCCCCGAGATCGCCTGGTCCGTCCTGCGCGCTTGGGCGCGTTACGTTGATGGCGGCATGTTGCCGAACGCGTTTCCCGACACAGGATCGCCGCCCGAATACAACACGGTCGATGCCACGCTCTGGTATTTCGAAGCGGCGCGGCAAACATTCGCGGCCACGCGCGACCTCGGAGCACTGCGCCAACTATTTCCGATCCTCCAGGAAATTATCGACGCCCACGTTCGCGGCTCGCGCTTCGGAATTCACGTCGATCCCGTCGACGGCCTGCTCGCTGCGGGCCAGCCCGGCGTGCAGCTCACATGGATGGACGCGAAGGTCGGCGATTGGGTCGTCACTCCGCGCATCGGAAAGCCCATCGAAGTGAATGCTCTGTGGCTGAACGCTCTCATGACCATCGGCGGATTCGCCCGCGCGTTGAAGCAGAGCGCCACACGCTATGAAGAAATGGCGCAGAAAGCGCGCGCGGGCTTCGCGCGCTTCTGGAATCCCGCGCGAAATTATTGTTTTGACGTTCTCGATGGCCCGGCAGGGCACGAGGAAGCGCTGCGCCCGAATCAAATTTTAGCCGTCTCGCTCCCGGTGTCCGCTCTATCGCTCACGCAACAGCGCGCCGTCGTCGACGTGTGCGAACACGAACTACTGGTTGATTGCGCGCTGCGCAGTCTGGCCTCGGCCGAGCCGAACTATCGGGGCCACTGCGTCGGCCCGCAAAGCGAGCGCGACGCCGCTTATCATCAAGGCACGGCATGGCCATGGCTGCTCGGCCCATTTGTTTTCGCGCATCTGCGCGTGCATCGTGATTTCGCCGCCGCGGCAGCTTATCTCGAGCCGATGGCGCGGCACATCTCCACCTATGGACTCGGTAGCGTCGCCGAAATTCGCGACGGCGATTCGCCATTCACTCCGCGCGGCTGCTTCGCGCAGGCCTGGAGCGTTGCCGAAATTCTGCGCGCGTGGACTGCCGTTACCTCCGCGCGCTGACCTTTGCCCGGAGATTTCCATAATCAAACGAGATCATCAAAGAGCTGAATAGGGTTGGGATGGAGGGGCCATTCGCGCATCCTGCTGCTCTTCGCGAACAACCCCCTCGGGGGCGGGTAAATTTCGTAGCGGACAACGAATGCTCGGGTGCACAAGCATTCGCAAATTCAAGATACAAATTCCCTCCGAATCGTCCAATCAGGTGAACGTTGTAATTTTCGGGGGAAGGCCGCTTATGCCCCGCAAGGTCATCCATGCTGCATTCCCCAGGTTTGTAGACTCGCTGGCGATGCTATTTTCCGGAAAGTGCGCGCCCGGCCCCTAAGCTGTCGAAATTAAGGATTGTATTGAGGACCAGCGAATAGCTGCCGGCGGTTTCGCCGCGATAAATCGGATTCGTGGAAAACAAAACGATATGGCCCTGGCCTGTGGGTACGTCGATCACGCTGGCGTGTTCCGCGATTTCCTCTCCGTGATCGAGCAAGCCCGAGATGAGCAGTGCGTCGTCATCGTCATTCGAGCCGCCGTAGCGGAACACCACGCGTGGTCGCGCAGCTAGCGGGATCAGGTCGGGATTGTTGCGCGCGTCGTCGGGCGGCACTGGCGGCGCTTCCCACGGATTTGTTTTCGGCGTCGCCGCCGCTGTTGCTTGGGACGAAGGCGTGCGACCCGGCGCGAAATCGGCATCGTCGGATGTGCCGCGGCCCGTCGGACGTTCGGCATTCGCGACATCGTCGGAAGAAGCCCCGGTGGCCAGATTGCTGATCGCAAAGATCGGCCCGCTCGACGAGTATGCTGGGAGTGTATCGTCGTAACCGTACGCGATCGGGCTCGCATCATCCACTTTTCGCGTGCGCACAACGCTGCCGATCAGTCGCAACTTGTCCGGTGGCGTCACCGAAACTCCGCGCACCAGGCCGAGTGACACTGCGAATTCAGATGTGTCCGCCGCCGTCACCAGCACGCCGCCGTGCTCGACGAATTGCTCCAGACGCGCCATGCCGGTCCATCCGAGACCCGGCCGCATATCGTCGGTCGAATCCGGCGTGCCAAGATTTGGCGTTTCGGGCGTCTTTTTCCATGGCAGCGGATTGCCCCACTCGGCAGGCATGCCTCGCACAATTGACATAGCATCGCCGCCAGTGTCAGCTGGCGGAAACAGGATCACGTCGTACTTCGCGTTCAGGTTATCCGAAGCAGCCGCAGTCTGCGTGCTGATGTAATCGTAGGGAATCCCCAGCGTATCGAGCGCCAGCCGCCACCAACCCTCGCTCATCGTGTGCTGCCATGTGTGCATCACGGCGATGCGCGCCGCGTGCACGGGATGCATCTTGACGGAGGGCGCCGTCGAGACTGCGACGCCTTGCAATCCCAGATCGGCGAGCGCCGCGGAAACGTCTCCGGTCGACGCGCCCCCGCGAATAATGAATGTGCCGCGGTGAAACTTGTGACCGGCGGCATCAAACCGTTCTTCGGCCGCATCGATCGATGCGTTGCGCAGGCGATAGCGTAGCGACGCAAGCGCCGGATCGGCATTGTCGTCGACAAGAAAGATTGTTCCCGTGCCGCTCACACCTTCCGGTGCACGGATTTCAGAAACGCGATCCATCGGCGCGTCCAGAATTTTCAGATCGGCCACCCGCACCACCTCAACGTTGAACAGCTCGCCCAGCGTCCAGCCTGTATCGTCCGATGGATCGTGCCGCTGATCGGTGGGGCTCCAATATTGATGGTCCAGCAGCGCATCGGCGGCGCGTGAATACGGTTGGTCCATTCGCACGATGTAGCTGCCCGCCGGAAATTCGCGCATGGCCGCTTCGGCCGTGCCTGGCGCCGGCGACGGAGCGTTCGCGTTCTTCGATGAATCCTGTGTCGCTGCGGATCGCGTTGCCTCGGCAACCGATACGTGGAAAGCAACCCGCGCGCGCGAAATTTCACATCCTTGCCTCACCAGAATCTGCAGCAGCCGCGCTTGCAAGCCCTGGCGCGGATCGTCGGCGGGAAACACGTATGCGGCTGGGCCCTCAAGCGTAGGTTTTTCAACGGACCGTTTCGATTTCAGATAAAAATTCTTCAGGAACAGCGCCCGGTTCTCCTGGAAATAATGCAGCGTGGTAAGCAGCGCAGTCTCTTCGTAATTATTGTTGTCGCGTTGCGACCAAAGAGCCTTCGCGAGCGGTGGATTTTGCTTGTACCACGTGCGATTCGTATCCGCCGGCAACAGATCTCGCTCCACGGTATCGGCGCCGTCATTGCCGAAAGTTTCGTAGAGCCGGCTGATTCCGTTGTGTGTCGCCGCGAGAAACATCATGTACGCGGGTGACCATGTGTCCAGATCGCCGTGCGTGTAAACGCCCGGCATCCCGAACGCCGTCATATCCGCGACGTTTCTCCATCCGAGAACTTCCCATTCGTTTGTAAGTATCGGATCGACCCATGCGTTAAACGGTCCATCGCCCGCCGTGTCGTCGTAAAGATATGGATATGACTCGTGCAGATCGTGCAGCACCTGCGCTTCCCAGCCTAGATACGTCGCCAGCACGTTCTGCGTCACCTTGAGCGTCAGTGCCAGCCCGTCGCGATTGTTGTCGTGCTCCACATATTTGCCCCAATAGATCGGCGGCGGCGATAGCTGGCCCGGATGCGCCAGATGCCAGCGATAAACATCCACCATGCGATCGCGACCGTCCACTTCCACCACCGGCGTGATCAGCGTGATCATGTGATCGCGAATATCGCGAATGTAAGGGCTCTCATCCACCGCCAGTCGATACGCCAATTCCATCAGCGCCGTCGGCGCTCCCGTTTCGCTCGAGTGCAGAGCCCCGGTGAATACACCGGCACAGACGCGCTCACCAGCCGATCCGCCGCGGCGTCGTCCATCAACGCAGCGCGCCCCGATTGGTCTTGCGCGCTCATGCGCGGATCGCCTAGCTTCGCCAGCCGCGCACGATTCTCGTCGAGGTGCGCCAGATTTTGCTCTGAGCTGATCGCCACCGCGATCATCTCGCGCCCTTCTTCGCTTTTCCCGATCGACACCACTTTCACGCGCGGGCTCGCCTTCTCGAGCATGCGCATGTAGCGATTCACATCGGCGCTGTAGGGTAAGATTCCCGGCGCGCCCGCGACATCTCCCAACACCGCCGCCGGCGTGGGCACGGTTGCGGACGCGGGCAAATAGTTGACGAGCGGTGAAGAAAAATACGGAGCCGTGGTGTATTCGAGGATTTTCCGCGTGTATGCCTGATCGATTGGCTGCGCGGGATCGCGCGCCGGGATTGAATTCTGCGCGAAGAGGGGGAGGCCCGCGCCAGCGGCCAGCGTCATAACGAGCGTCAAGCGCCGCAACATCGCAGCACCGCTCAGCGTGCTCATGCCACTCTCGAATTTTTCGGAACGATTCCCGGCATGATTTACTTCGACGGCGCCGAATCGGTGCTCGCAAGCGCTGATTTGGCCGCGTCCGGCAGAGCGTTCTTGTGCTCCAGAAGTTCGCACACTTGCCATAGCTCGGATTCCGACAAAATATTCTGGAACGACGGCATCCCGCTCAACCGAATCCCGTTTGCCACCTTCCAATAATCCTCGCCGATAGGATGTCCGCCATGTCCGCCCGCGTGGGCGAAAAATTGCGGCGGCGAAGGAAACATCGCCCCGGCTAGCGCGCCCTTCGGCTTATCCGGCAGGCCGTGGCATCCCGCGCAGTACATCCCGTACAGGTACGCGCCGGAAACCACGTTAGCCTCGCTTTCCACCAGCGGAGAATCCTTGATAGGTTGCCGCGCGATGTGCGCGTCCAGCGCTCGATCGGCGATCGTGCGCTCAAACGGCATCGGCTTATCGGCCACAGCCACGGGCGCAAACCCGAACCAGAAGTACGCCACGATCGCGGCGCCCGTAAGAATCACGCCCACCAGGATTCCAATCAGGAATTTCATCGTAACCTCGCGCGTAGCCAGCCGGCTCCGGCAGTTTACGGCAGACCCGGGGCCTACACAACACTCCGCAGCCCAGCCGCCCGGTTTGCGCATGCCCTGCGTCGCCTCGCGCGCGGTGTACGCGAGATGTGCTTCGTGCCACGATCCGTCGCTCCGGCCCCTTGCCATTACAGGACTTAACTCCGGCAGTTGCGCCAATGGCCCCCGTCGCGCCTTGGAAATTCTGTGTACGCCAGCGCCTTCCCAAAAGCCTCCGGAGGTACTAAAATGTGCGGCTCAGTGGGGGCCTCGGGTATCCACCCGCCTGAGGGCTGGGCGGTGTCAGTAGTGTGGAGTGCGGCTTCCCGCGTCATACGCAATAGTATTTTCACAGGGACCTCGGTTGCCATGCCGGGGCCAAAACTAAGTACAGTCGGAGTGCCAAGCACATGAGTGGCAAACCAATCGTACTGACTGCCTGCGATTCGGAGTCGAACGAATATCTCCGTAGCACCTGGCGTCAAATGTTGCTGGCTACGTTGCCGGCGCGGTACGCAAAATATATCGGCACCAATTGGTCGGTGAAGAATGAAATCGCGCCCGACGGCCAGGCCAAATACGTTCCGCACGGCCTGCGCGTCGTTGAATCTCTTCTGCTCGGCGGCGCTTTCACCAGCGACGATGTCGTCGTCTGCTACCCCGATCAGTTTGAGCAATTCATCGGCGACGACACGCGCGTCGTCGGCGTGCACGCGCACAATCCTCTAGGCATCACGTTCGCCACCGATGTTTACGCCTATCTTTACGGCGCCACCATCGAACCCATCAACGCGATGGAGTTCCGCCGCCTGATCGAGCACCCCGTCCTGCGCCGCCACAAGCATCATTTGAAGCTCATCGTCGGCGGTCCCGGCGCGTGGCAAATCGAAAAGAAGAATCTGCAAGACGCCTGGCACGTCGATTGCCTCGTTCACGGCGAGGCTGAAGATTTGATCGGCCCTCTGTTTGAGGCCGCCGTTCGTGGCGAAGAAATTCCCCGCAGCCTCACGGGACAAAGCCCGTCGCTCGACAAAATTCCGCGCATCCACCATCGCTCCACATTCGGCGCCGTGGAAATCACGCGCGGCTGCGGACGCGGCTGCCAGTTCTGCTCCGTCGCGCTGCGCAAGGGCAAGTCGATCCCGCTCGATCACATTCTCGATAACGTGCGTGTGCAAGTTGCCGAAGGCGCTGACACAATCCTGCTCACCACCGAGGATATTTTCCTTTACGAGCAGGGCCCGAAATTCAAAACCAATGTGCCCGCGCTCAAGCGCCTGCTCGATTCGGTCGCCGGCGTGCCCGGTGTGAAGTACATCATGCTCACGCACGGCACGATCGCGCCCGCCGTCATTGAGCCCGACGTGATCGCCGAGCTCTCCGAAGTCGCCGTCAACTACAGCGTGAATAAGCACGCCGATTCCACGCATCCCGATAAACGCTACGCCAATCTGTTCATCGGCCTGGAAACCGGCTCCACGCGCCTTTTCGATCAGCACATGAAGGGCAAGGCCTATCCGTATCGCTCGAACCAATGGCCCGAAGTCGTCATGAAGGGCATGAACACGCTCAACAAGCACAATTGGTTCCCGTTCTGCACCTTTATTCTCGGCCTGCCCGGCGAAACACGGCAGGACACGCGCGAATCGCTTGACCTTCTCTACGCGCTGAAAGGCTCGAAGTGGTGCGTGATCCCCACGTTGTTCGTGCCGCTCGAGGAAACGCGTCTTGAAAAAAAGGCCGGCGCAAAACTCGTCGAGCTCACCGACCTGCAGTGGGAATTTTTCTTCACCTGCTGGCGCTACAATCTCGATTTCTATCATCGCGATCCGTCGCTGCGCTGGAAGTTCAGCCTCGGCATTCCGCTTTACTACTACATGCTCGGCCGCAAATTGTTCGGCCGCGAAATGAAGTACCCGCTCCTGCGCCTGGGCCATTTCCCCGAGTGGATGCTTCGCCGCAAGCTCTATCTCGATTTCTCGAATGGCGACGAACCGAAATATCGCGTCCCCGAGCACATTCCCGTGCCCGAGGATCGCATGCGCCCCGCGCTCCCCGACGTCGATGGCCATCCCCTCGTCGTTCTCTAGTTCTCGAATGTGATCTCGCCGGAGCGGAGCTTGTCTCCGCCCGCCCCAGCCTTTATGTAGCGGAGACCTTCAGGCCTCCATCCTCGTCGGCGCCATGCGGCGCCGCGAAAATAATTTGTGGCGCCCGTACGCGCGCGGAAAAAAGTTCGCGCCGCCCCGCATTTTTCCGTACGCGATTCACCGTAGCTCCGCCCGCCAAATAACCGGCCCAGGCTCTATCTATTTGCGCCGTCGCAGGTTAATCCCATGCCGCTTTGGAACACCGAATGCTCTCCCCGGTATCGATCTCTCCAGTATCCGAATCTAAAAAGCGTACGAAGACGTAGACAATTAGCGCTCGTCGCGCTTCCCGGAGGTTTTATGAAGATCACCAAGATTTTAGGCCGTGTGGTTTTAACCAGCGCGCTAGCCGGAGGTTTGTTGTTGGCCGTGGGCACTCCACTTAGCGCGCAGCCCGATTACTCGAACGCATGTCATCAGCGCCTCGAAAACGATCGCGCCCGCATCGATCACGATGCCGCGCGTCACGGCGATCACAGTCCCCAAGTCAATCGCGACGTAAATCGCATGAACGGCGATCGCCAATGGTGCCGCGATCATCATTCCGATTGGGATCACTCACGTTTTGACGTCGGCATCTATTTCCGCCCCTAGACCGCTCGCGGGCGCTGTTTGAAGCCCGCCAAATTAAAATCGCTCTGCGAAGGAGGCTGATCCCAATGATCAGCCTCTTTTGTTTTCGTGCGTTTCCGTGCATTTTCGCAGCATTTTTCGTAGCGCAGGCGCCTCTGCCTGCATGCCCTTCGTCCTCGCCCACTCCCCAACTTGGTCATCCCGAGCGAGTCCGCCACGGCGGACGACGAGGGCTCTCTCGACGTTTTGGTAGCGCAGGCATCCCTGCCTGCAGGCCTTTGGTCCTCGCCCACTCCCCAGCTTGGTCATCCCGAGCGAGTCCGCCGCG
>JBAQYV010000155.1:0-4835 GCA_049790315.1 Candidatus Acidiferrales bacterium
AAATTCGCGAGTTGCAGCGCGGTACAGGTGGCGTCAGACAACTGCTGGCGCGCGGCGTCGCGATATCCGCACAGATATAGGACCAGGCGGCCCACGGGATTGGCGGAATAGCGGCAGTAGCGCAGAACATCGTCCCATGTAGCGTAGCGCGAGGCAATTTGGTCCTGACGGAAGGCGGTGAGCAGATCGACGAAAGGCTCGACGGGAATATCGCAGGCGCGGATGGTGGGCGCGAGCGCGATAAAAACCGGATGGCGCGAATCGCCCGCATAGCAACGGCGCAACATGAGTTCCCAATCGTGGAGCGCGGCGAGAGATTGGGCGCGATCGGGAATTTCGTCGGCGAGATCGTCGGACCAGCGGCAATAGGCGTAGACATTGTAGAAATGCTGATGCAAGCGGCGCGGCAAGAGCCAGGAGACCACGCTGAAATTCTCGTAGTGATGACGCGCGAGGTGGCGCGTGTAAGCCTGCGCTTCGCCGACAGAGCAGCCTTCGGGCGGCAATCGGCGCGCGATTTCGAGCTTATCGATCGTTCGCTTATCGGTAGAGGGCGAAGACATGATTTGCGGGAAGCGGCTACGTGCCAAGTACGGCGGAACAAAAAATCAGCGGCGCGCGACGCGCCGCAAAACAAACTAAGGAATGATGGCGACCTTCATCTCACCCTTGCGGTCTTTCATGCGAGCGAACAACTCGGGCAATTGGGCAAGCGGAGTTTCGCGATTCACAAAATCATCCGCGCTGATTTCGCCACGGGCGATCGTTTCAAGAGCTTCGCGCACGAATTGCGGCGTGTGGTGGAACGACGATTTAATGGTGATCTCGGAATAATGCAGCGCCGTGGGATCGAGCTCAATCTTGCTGCCGCGCGGGCATCCGCCGAAAAGATTCACGGTGCCGCCGCGCCGCACCATTTGCACGGCCCATTCCCAAGTGGCGGGCGAACCCACGGCTTCGATGACGGCGTCAGCACCGCGGCGGCCGCCGGTCTTGCGGCGAACTTCAGCGACGGGATCCGCCATCTGGCCCGAAACAAAAGCGACGGTGGCGCCCAGACGGCGAGCCGCTTCGGCTTGGCTGGCGTGCTTGGCGACGGCTAACACGCCGACTCCGCGAGCGGCGAGCAATCGAACGAACATCAGTCCGAGCGGGCCGCAGCCGATCAGCGCCGCGGTGTCGCCCTTGCGCACGCCGGTTTCATCAATGCCGCGAAGGACGCAAGCCAAAGGTTCGACGAGAGCGGCATCGCGATAACCGACGTGAGCAGGAATTTCGAGAAGATTCTCGCGCACGATGCGGCCGGGAACGCGCACGTATTCGGCGTAAGCGCCGTTGTTGAAGACGAGGTCTTCGCACAAATTCTGCTGGCCGCGCAGGCAATAGAAGCAGCGGCTGCACGGCGCGGAATTCCCGGCGGTGACGCGCAAGCCGGGGCGCACCCAAGCCGGCACGTCGGGACCAACGCGCTCGACAACTCCGGCCCATTCGTGGCCAAACAGCGCGGGCGGCGTGATCATGCGTTCATGGAATCCCTGGCGCCAAACTTTTAAGTCCGTGCCACAGGTGAGAGCGACCTTGACGCGCACCAAGGCTTCATCGGCGCCGATCTCGGGAATTTCGACGCGTTCAACGCGCACGTCTTCCCGGCCGCGCAGAACAGCGGCGGTCATTTGCCCGATCGAGGTGGAGGTGGTTGTGCTCATGGCAGGACCACGACCTTCAAAGAGTCTCCCTTGGGATTAGATGCGAGCGCAAGCGCTTCCGCAAACCGATCGAGCGGGAAGCGATGCGAGATTAATTCTCGCACGGGCAAGCGGCGCGAGAAAACAAGATCGGCGGCTTCGGATTGCCGGTCGATCGCCGCGCTGTAGCTGCCTAGAATTTCTTTCTCCTCGACGCCGACTTCGGCGGCCGGAAATTCAAGGCGCATCTTCGGATCGTTTTGCGCGAATAGAAGCACGCGTCCACCGGGGCGCGCGACGGACAAACCTTCGGCGAGCGCCGCGGGAAACGGCACAGCCACGAGCACGGCATCGGCGCCGCGGCCCTCAGTGCGTTCGCGAACTTGAGCGGCCAAGCGGCCTTCCGTGGGATCAAACGCCGCAGCGGCGCCGAGTTGCACGCTTTTCGCGCGACGCTCAGGCATCGGATCGCTTGCCAGCACGGTAGCGCCTTTCAATTTCGCAAGAAGCATAAGCAAAAGACCGATTGGCCCCTGACCAATTACAAGTACAGTTTCGCCCGGCGCGACGCGCGCGCCTTCCACGGCTTTCAAACACGTGTTGACCGGCTCGACGAACGTGGCCTCTTCAAACGTGACGTCGTCCGGGATGCGGACCAGGCCGCGTTCAACAACCCAGGGCATGGCGCGCACATATTCCGCGAAGCCGCCACCATTGGGCGTGAATCCCGCCGTCAATCCTACTTTCTTATACGCCGGACATTGGGAAAATAAACGCCTGGTGCAATAAAAACAGTTACCACAAGGAACATGATGAAAGCCAATGACGCGATCGCCCGGCTTCCACTGCGTGACGCCTTCGCCCACGGCGACGACGGTGCCGGCTGCTTCGTGTCCGAAAATTTGCGGCGGCGCGACGAAACCGTGCTGAATTTTTTTGACGTCGGTGCCGCAGATGCCGCAGGCCGCGACGCGAATCAGAATTTCTCCCGCGGAAATTTCCGGCACCGGAACAGGCTCAACCACGACGCGCCCCGCGCCGCGATACACGGCCGCGCGCATTCCGGCGTCAGCGAAATCGACGGCCGCGGTGCGCGGATTGGCTGTGGCTACGGCTTCGGTCATGTGGTTGCCAGCAATTCGGATTTCGTGCTCTTGTAACGTTCGGCCAGACATCCCGTGTACGCGTCTAGAAATGCCGCAAGGCCGCTTGCTGCGCGCCGGCAATCGCGCGCGAGACGCAGCAGCGCCGGAATGCGCTGCGGCCGCAATGCGACCGCGGCGAGTACTTTGCTGACGCGAATTTGGCCAGCTCCATCACGCGCGGTCGAGAAATCGAACGGCAAATCGAAATCCACAGTGTCCGCAATCGCGCGAATCGCGACGGCCGGCACGCCGCGCACGGCGGCTTCGGCCAGAACCGCCAGGCTCTCCATTTCGACGGCGTCGGCACGCTGGCCAAGGCGCTTCTTATCCGCGGCGCGAGCCACAACTTCTCTTGTGGTCACAAAACGCGACACTTGCCGCGCGCCGCATTCCGTGGCCAGCACCAAAAGATCAGGATCACTCGCGACAGCCACTGGTTCGCGATCTTTCACAACAACCTGGGCCACGAGGACGTCACCGGTGTGCTGACCGGCGCGCAGTCCGCCAGCGAGACCAGCGGAGATGCAGACATCGGCGCCATCCTGAAGCGCGGCCCTTGCCGCCGCGCGCGCCAATTGTTCGCCCATTCCGGTTAGCACCACTCGCACGCTTAGACTTTCTCCCGCCTCATACTCGTACCAGCCCGGCGCCGCGGACCGAATGCAACGGAATGCGCGAAAACGCCGCCACGGAGCGAACTCCGCATTCACCGCGAACGTGACAACTGCCCTCATTGCTTCCTCGGCCGGCTTCGGGCTTCCCTACTAACGCCCCTGATTCCCAAGACAAACACCCATGACTCGGTAAAGCCGACTACGCAGCGTGGGCGCGTACCAACCGCTCGCTGCGGCCTTCGGCAACGTACCCGTTATCTTGATACCAACGCACCGCGCGGCCCAGCGCAGCGGCAACGGGACCCGGCGCAAAACCGAGGTCGCGCGCGGCCTTGCTGCAATCGACGAACATGCTGTGGCGCGCGATGCGGACGCCATCAATCGGAATGTGCGGCTCGCGGCCAGAGAGTCGCGCCACGAATGCGTCGGCATACGCCGCGGCGAACGCAATTGCGATCGGGACGCGGAAACGCGGCGCCGGGTGTCCGCTGACCAGGGCGAGGCCACCGAGCAATTCGTGCAGCGATAAATTCTCGCCGCCGAGCAAGTAGCGCTCGCCCACTTTTCCGCGCTCCGCAGCAAGTAGATGGCCCGCGGCGGCATCTTCGACGGCGACGAAATTGAGACCAGTGTCGACATACCCCGGCATGCGGCCATTCAAAAAATCGACGACGATTTTGCCGGTCGGAGTCGGCTTCCAATCGCCGGGGCCTACTGGCGTGGTCGGATTCACGATCACAACGGGCAAGCCTTCGCCCGCGGCTTTCAGAACTTCCTGCTCGGCAAGAAATTTCGAGCGTTTGTAGGCGCCGATCATGTCGGCGAGGCGCGCTTCAGTCCGCTCGTTGGGCAACGACCCTGCGACGGAAACGGCGATTGTGGCGACGGTGCTTGTATAAACAATTCGCGCCACACCCGCGCGGCGCGCTGCGTCCATGAGATTGCGGGTGCCGGTGACATTCGATTCGTAAATCTCTTGCGGATTGCGGGCCCACAATCTGTAATCAGCGGCGACATGAAAAACGAGATCGACGCCGGCAAGCGCGGCGTCAAGCGATGACGGATCGCGCAGATCGCCGGTGACGCGCTCAACGGCGAGTCCGGCCAACGCTCGCAGATCACTCGATGGCCGCGCGAGCACGCGCACGTTTTTCTCACCACGCGCGACGAGTTGACGCGTGACGTGGCTACCGAGAAAACCGGTGGCGCCTGTGACCAGCGTGGTCATAGAACTCGCAAACTCCCGTCGGCGGAAACCAATTCTTCAGGCCGCGCCGGAGGCGGAGGCATCAAACCGCCAACACCGTTGCCGGTGCCGCCATTCGCGCCGGTGGAATTGCCGCCGTCGCGAGCGTCGGAAAATTGACGGCCGCCCATGCGCCCGCTCATCT
>JBAQYV010000156.1:0-4268 GCA_049790315.1 Candidatus Acidiferrales bacterium
GAATCGCCCGGATACTGCGTGCGAATCAAATGCGACAGCGCCATGGCCACTTTCTTCGCCGGCGTGAAGCGATCCTCGCCGTAAAGAATCATGCTGTGGCTGCAATCGAGCATCAGCACTGTGGCGCACGAACTTTGGTATTCGCACTGGTGAACCATCAGGTCGGGATAATCGAGCTCGATGGGAACCTTCGCGCCTTCGCGGCGCACGGCGTTCGAGAGCGTTTCGGCAATATCCAGATTCAGCGTGTCGCCGAATTCGTACGCGCGCGAAGTGCCGCCGGATTCCACGCCGGTAGCCAAGTCGCGCGTGTCGTGCCGGCCGAAACTGCTTTTGCCCAGCGAGCCGAGCAAATCGCGCAGCGTTTTAAATCCCAGGAAATCGATGGTCTTGCCGGTGATTTCAAAGCGAGCATTTTCTTGCCGTTCGTGCGGCTGCCCGATTCCGCCGCGAGGAGTTTTCCCCGGCGGCGGCGTCACGTGCGGCATCTGGCCATCGATGTAGCCTTCCTGCATCAGTCGCTCGATCAGGCGGTCGATCAATTCCTTCATGTCTGGATTGGGACTGTCGCCCTCTTGCTCGAGCAACTCCTTTAGCAGATCGTCGGAGATCAAATCGCCATCCAGCAGGGCGCGTTCAATCGCCTCGCGCAGCGCTTCCATCGAGCGGTCGGGATCGAATTCGTTGATGTCGTAGAATTGCGACTCGAAGCCGCTTTGCAGGAAAAAATCGGAAAGCTTCTGGACCAGCGTCTGAAGGTCCACATCGTCCGCCGGCTCTCCGATATATTTTTTGTAGCGGATGTATTTCATGTTCGGATCGTCTTGTTCATCGCGGCCACGCCGCTAATTGAATTGCCGCCGCGGCGGCCGCTGCATCGGCTCGCGCGGCTCGGCGGGTTTCGGCCGATCGGCGAAATAACCGCGTTCTTCGCTGCGGCTAATGCGCTTGTGCGACCACAATCCTTCGAGCACGAATTCCGAAGCCGCGGCTGCGGCCCCCGGCGCGGAGGAACCATTGCCGGCGAGGACATGCGCATGGTCCGCAAGGCCGGGGATCTTGTTCATCTGCTTCAACGCTTCCGATGCAGGCGCGCCTTCAGGGATTTTCAATTCGCCGCCGCCTTCAAACCACTGCACAATTCCCTGGAAATTCGCGCCCGGCAGCCGTTTCTGGAACACGCGGCCAACGGCGGATCGTACCAGTTCGCGCGCGATATTTTCCGCGCCCTTCAGTTCGCCTTCATATTCGAGTTCGAGTTTCCCTGTGATTGCGGGCAAGGCCGAGTAAAGATCGGCGACGCGCGCGGTAGCTTGTGTCTCGCGATTGCGCGCGGCGCGTTGCTCGGCATTGCTGGCCACGCTTTCAAGGCACGCGATCGGCAATCGCTGGCTTACGCCCGAGCGCTTGTCGATGCGCTTGTCTTCACGGCCCAGGAACGCGATCTCCTCCACGGCCTCGCGCAAGTAATCGGGCACTTCGACGTCGACGCCGCCGGCTCGTTTCGTCCAGGCTTCTTGCGCGGTGATGGCCATTCCCTCGGCAACCGTAACCGGGTAATGCGTGCGAATTTCCGCGCCGATGCGATCCTTGAGCGGCGTAATGATTTTGCCGCGCGCCGTGTAATCCTCCGGATTCGCCGTGAACACCAGCAGCACATCCAGCGGCAGGCGCACCGGATAGCCTTTGATCTGCACGTCGCCTTCTTGCATGATGTTGAAAAGGCCAACCTGAATCTTCCCCGCGAGATCCGGCAATTCGTTGATGGCGAAAATGCCGCGATTGGCGCGCGGCAGCAAACCGTAATGGATCGTCATCTCGTCGCCCAACGCGCGTCCGCTGCGCGCGGCCTTGATCGGATCGACGTCCCCAAGGATATCCGCGATCGTCACGTCGGGCGTCGCCAGCTTTTCAACGAAGCGATCCGCGCGCGGGCGCCACGCAATCGGCGTATCCGCGCCGCGCTCCGCCACCAATTCGCGGCAAGCTTTGCACAACGGCCGCGAAGGATTGTCGTGAATTTCGCATCCGGCGATCACCGGAGTTTCGGCGTCCAGAAATTCGATCAGGCCACGCAGTATCCGGCTTTTCGCCTGGCCGCGCAGGCCCAGCAGAATGAAATTGTGCCGCGCCAGAATCGCGTTCACGATCTGCGGCACAACGGACTCTTCGTATCCGTGAACGCCGGGGAAAAGCGGTTCGCCACCGGCGATGCGCCGCAGGACGTTCTCGCGCATTTCGTCTTTTACCGTGCGCACGGGCGCGCCTGGCGCGTAGCGCGGCTGCTTCTGTAATTCGCCAAGCGTAGTCGGTTTCGGTTCCATAGTTTCCCCGGTGAGTCAGGCCCTGGTCGTGTGCGGCATTATTTTATTATACGCGCCGCGACGGAACATCGCGCCGTGTGGAGCTTCAGCGTCGCAGCGCTTGCTGGGACCTCGACGATTCTGCCCGCGGCGACTAATGGTTGGATGATGCGAAGGCCAGCAAAGTCACGCGAGTCCGGCCAGTGCGGACTCCATCTCGCTACGAGCGTGCTCATCGCCCGTGCGGCGGGCGGCATCGACGCCGGCGGTGAGCATGGCTTTGGCCTTGTCAGTGTTGCCGATTCGCCCCAGCAACTGCCCATATTGGAAGTAGCCGGCGACGTAATCGGGGTGGGCTTGGATCAAGTGCTCGAAGTGGGCCGCAGCCGTGTCGGAATCGCCCGAATTCGCGCATTCGACGGCCAGGCCGTAGCGCCCAAAGGCGTCCTGGGGGTGGGCGGCAACGAACTCCTCAAGCATCTGGCGGCGGGTCTTTTTCTGGACTTGGGTCATGGGCGCGAACCGGGGTATTATAGCGGTTCAGCGGGTCCGCGCGGAAGCTCGCAGAATAAGTACGCTCCGAAACACGGATTCAAAACATTCTTTAGACGGGCTCCAGGCAGAGTCCAGTCCCGTAGTTCCGGCGGGCTACCGCCCGCATCTGGTTTTTGAACGGAAGGAAATTCCATCAATGGCCTCGGTAAACCGACTAGCGAAGGTATCGCCGTCTCCCTTCCGGGCGCGGCAAATGGCCGCGAAGAGGGCGGAGAAATCGTCCGCAAAGGCCACCGCGAATGGCACCCTTGCTGGCGCGGGCGCTGGCGCGAAAAGTGGTGTGAAACTCGGCGTGAAGAACGGCGCCAAGAATGGCACGAACGGCTCCGGTATGACCGGCCGGCCCGTTAGCGTGTCGCGCACGGAAATGGTTGAAGTGGTGCTTCCGCAAGACGCCAATATTCTTGGCAACATGCTGGGCGGCCGCGTGATGCACTTGGTGGATATCGCCGGCGCGATTGCGGCGCACCGCCATGCGCGCAGCCACGTGGTAACGGCATCGCTCGATCACGTCGATTTCCGGAATCCGATTCGCGTAGGGGAGCTGATCGTATTGCAATCGAGCGTGAATCGCGTGTTCCATACGTCGATGGAAGTCGGCGTGAAGGTATTTTCCGAAAGCGCGCTCACGGGCGAGCGCAAGCACACTACGAGCGCATATTTGACGTTTGTGGCCGTCGATTCCGAGGGCCATCCGCGGGTCGCTCCGCCGTTGATTTTGGAAACGGCGGACGATCGACGCCGCGCGAAGGGCGCGCTCAAGCGCCGGTCATTGCGCATGGCGCAACGCAAACTAGAAGTTTAGTATTCGGGAATTTATTGTTCCGCTGATTGGCGCGCGTTATTTGGATGTCTAAGTCAGCGGCCCGACCCACACCGGCGCCGAAGTTGGCTGCGGGCTGCCGCCGGCGGGTTCTTCGCTGATCGCGAGCGCCGCGATTTCAGCAATCGGCTGATTCGGCGCAGCAACCAGCATCACGTGACCCGCGCTGTCCGGCCGGAAAATTCCCACGCTCGTGGCCTGACCTTTTTTCGAGACCATCCACAACTGCAGCGTCATGTTGCTGGCCATTTGCGGCATTCCAGCCGACATCACGAGCAAGCCCATCCTGGGGCTCCAGTACGCTTGCACTGGCGGCATCGCCGCCTTCTTGGGCGCCAGCACCAGCGACTTAGTGTCCTGCGCCGACAGGATCTCCATCGCCATCTGGTAGTGCTCGCGCTCGGACTCGATGGCCGCGCGTTGCGCCTGCCCTTCGCGCAGGTCGCGCTGCACCATCGCAAGCTGCTGGTCGAGCCGCCGCTCCTGGCCTACCGAATACAGCGTTGCCAGCACCAACACCGCCGCGATGGCCCACGCCCAGGCGGGAATCGCGTTCGGTCGCCGCTGCGGCCGCGACGCAATGGATG
>JBAQYV010000157.1:0-15510 GCA_049790315.1 Candidatus Acidiferrales bacterium
TCCTGGTCCCCTCAATCGCCGGCGGCCTGTAGCAAAACGCTGTCATCCCGAGCGAGCCCGCTGCGGCGGACGACGAGAGATCTGCTGTTCGGTGTGTGTTTTCGTAGGGGCGGAGCTTGCCTCCGCCCCGGCTCTTGCTCTTGCCTATGTAGCGGAGGCCTTCAGGCCTCCATCTTTCTTTTGCATTTGTTTTTGATTGTCATCCCGAGCGAGTCCGCCCGCGGCGGACGACGAGGGACCTGCTGTTGCCTTTTCCCCCTTCGATCTGTTGATATGCAACTGAGGTCCCGCAATGCCCGGCAGGCGCCACAAAGCGAATCACACCCGTGAGGCGACCGCCGCGTCGTGGGATCAACCCAAAATGTGTCCCGTGTCAGGTAAACGCATGTACGCCGACGAAGCCGAAGCAAACAGCACGGCAGCACACCGAATGTCCGAAGAACGTGGCCCGGCGCAACTAAGCGCCTATAAGTGCGCGTACTGCGGCGCATGGCATCTCACGAGCAAAAAACCTTAATCGCCGCGCTCAACCTTAATTTGCCATGCCCGGATACCGGCTCACGCCGCGGTAGCCCTGCTCTTGCCGTGCGTCTCCCGAAGTATCTCTTCCATGTCCGCTCTGGTCTGAGCCTCTGTCGCGCCGTTTGCGCGCTGCTCATTCGTCAGCACGCCGGCTTGCTCGCCCGCTGCCGAGCCATCGATCGGCGCCTGCCGCAGCTCCATCAGCTCTCGTTCGGCAGCCAACCAGTCGGCGCGATCGTCGCCATCCTGCCGGCCGCGCTCCAGATAAATCTCGTAGGCTCGCTCTTGAATTTGTTCTCGTGTTGGAAACGCTCCGTTGTTTTTAGCCATGGTCAGATCTCCTTGTGATGTTGAACGCTCCGTCCGGTTTCCCTGCCGGTGCGGGCTCGATTTGCAGCCCGCCAGAATATCGTCGGTGGATTTCACCATCCTCGCCAGCATGAGGCAATCGGGTGAAACCTCTATGAACGTGGAGTGAAAAAGCGAAGTCGCGCGATTTCAAACGGATCTTGAGACGCTTCCTTCGATTCTTGCAGTTCTTGCTTTGCGATCAAACGATTCGCGCCGTCGTCTGGTGGGGGAAGTGCGTTCTGGTTTCGTGCAGGTATCTGTATCGTTTCTATCGCTGGGGATGCTTCGTCGATTTCTGACATGGCCTGGACTCCTCGCAGGTTCCGCCCGGTTTACGGACAATCCATTGCAACACTCTCCCCAGAGTGCCGCAATACCGTGAACACGTTATGAACGCGGGATAAAAAGCTGACGTTCTCGCCCGCCGCTTCCCATGGGCCCGGCATCCAACTTATCCGCCGGTGATGCTATTTTGACGTAGCGCCAGGCTCACAATGGAGCGTGGGGACGGCAGCAGAATGCATTTTGCAATCCCAGGGCCCGCTATCCGTTTCGGCCGCGCGGCATCACTCGCACTCTGCTATCTCATGCTCCCGTGCTTGGCTCTCCGTGCAGGCCCGCGGACCGGCCGAATCTCAGGTCATGTGCTCGATCCGAGTGGCGTCGCCGTTGCCCAAGCACGCGTGAAGCTCGTGAATTCGTCGGGCGCGGCGCTCGGCGAAACCACCACCAACTCCCAAGGACAATTCGCCTTCGCCGATCTCGCGCCCGGTCAATACACTTTGACGGCCGAAATCTCATCGTTCGCGCCGGTCACTGCCGCCGCGCGCGTCGAAGCCGGCCAGCAACCCGCCGACATCACATTGCAATTCCAACAAATCGCCTCGCTCCGCCAGGCCGTCACCGTCGCCGGCGCGTCCACGCCATCCCCGCTCACTCCCGATCCCGCCGAGCACGTCGTCGTTCACGATCAAGTGCTCGATGCGAATCCCGGCCGCCCCGGAGCGCCGATCTCACTGCCGGGGTTGCCGATTGAAACCGCGTCCGGCGGCATTAAAGCCCCTCAATATTTCGCGCCAGGAGTCGCCGGCGATCACGGTGAGCCCATCGCGCAGTTTTATCAGATCGGCGATTTTCTCTATCCCAACAATCTCCCCGCCAATGCTCACGGCAACGGTTACGCCGACCCGAATTTCCTGATCGCGCCGATCATCGAAGCGGTCGCCATCGACGGCGGCGCGTTCAACGTTCGCGAAGGGAATCACTCCGTCGATCTGGCCGCCACCTATGTGCCGCGCGAGCGCCTGCGCAGTTTCATCGAACTCACGGGCGATTACCGCGATATCGATCTCGTCGCCGGTTTCAGCCCGCGCAATCCCGACACCAACGCTTTCGTCGCGATCGAAGTTTCTTACGGCAACGGTTTTCTCGATCGCCTCGAGCATCGCCAGCAGTACAAGTTGAACGCCTTCCGCCAATTCAATCTCGGCCGAAATCAACTCACGCTGTTCGGCGTGGGCTATTACGGATTTTCTTACGTTCCCGGCCTGATTCCGATCGATATACCGGTTCCCAACGACACCGTCGATCCGCGCCAACTCGATCGCACGCACACCAGCATCGCCGTCGCCAGCGACACCTGGCGCATCGACGCGCAAAAACAATTTACGTTTTCAGGATTTTTCCGCACCTACAGCCTTACGCTGCGTTCCAATTTCGCGCCCGACTTCACGCAGAGCCTCGAATTTCCCGGCGGCCTGATTCAGCAAAGCGAATTCCGCACCGTCGGCGGAGGTGGCGTAGTCTATGTGCAAACATTTCGCCGCTGGATTTCCCTGCTCACCGGCGCCGATCTTCGCCGCGATGCGCCGCGCGGTCTTGACCTTAAAGCCGCCAATGCCGATGGCGTCTTTGAGCCCGTCACCAGCAACAACCTCACGCTATCCTTCGTCGAGCCCTATGCCGCACTGGATGGCGCCATCGGCCGCCATTTTCATTACGATGTGGGCATTCGCCGCGAAGAAACTTGGATCGACAATCAAGATTTGATCAATCCGCAGAATTCTTTCGACAAACTTGCCGGCCTCACTCTTCCCAAGGCCACGTTCACGATTCTTCCGCCCGCGCGCACGATTGTTCCCACTGTCTCGCTCAGTTACGGCGAAGCCTTCCACACCGAAGATCCTCGCATTGGCACCGGCTCGGCCACGCCCACGCTTCTGGCGCCTTCTCGCGCGCTGCAACTCGCATTCGCAAAAAATATCGAGAAAACAGAGCTGAATATCTCGCTCCGCGACACCGCCAATTCGCAGGAGCTTGGCAAACTCGATCCCGATACCGGCCTGCAAGAGGATCTCGGCCCGTCGCGCAATCGCTCCATCACCGTTTCGCTCCAGCGCACGTTCTCGCAAGGCTCCATTTATGTTTCCTACGCGCAAGCCGATTCGCGCGATATCGATACCGGCGAGCCCACGCCCGAAGCCCCCCGCTTCATCTGGGATACCGTCGCCACCGACGATCGCCTCCCGCTCCGCCTGCACGCCCGCTGCGAATTTGAATACGTGCGCGCCAAACCCCTCGGTGATAGCTTCATCGGACCAGCCGTCCCCGAATTTCGTGGCGCAATTTATCGCCCCTTTCAGGACGGCCGCGTCATCCTCTCCACCGAATTCCTGATCGCCAGCGGCTATACCGGCGAAACCACCGAAGTTTTCGCCGAGCCCTCCGATCCCACCTACCCCACCCCCATCGAACGCGTTGTCGGCGTCCCCCTGAAGTCCTACGTAACGATCAGCGCCACCTACCATTTCAATAAGTAGGGCCATCTTCCATCCGTGCCGCGCTGTGGAACGCGGAGCCCAGTCCGTCCTCGTAGCGGCACCGTTCAGGTCGCCGTCTTTCTTTTGACTTTGCTTTTAGCTGTCATCCCGAGCGAGCTCCGCGGCGAGGGACGTGCTGTTTGGCGTATGCCTTTGTAGCGGAGGCCTTCAGGCCTCCATCTTTCTTTTGACTTTGCTTTTAGTTGTCATCCCGAGCGAGCGCTGCGACGAGGGGCCTGCTGTTTGGTGTGTGCCTTCGTAGCAGAGGCCTTCAGGCTGGCATCTTGCTTTTATGCGGTTGTGCCGTCGAATTTGCTTTCGTAGGGGCGGAGCTTGCCTCCGCCCGCTTCTCGCCCATCTAGCGGAGGCCTTCAGGCTTCCATCTTTCCGTGGCTCTTAAATCCAATGGTCATCCCGAGCAAGCGCAGCGGCGAGGGACCTGCTGTTTGGCATATGCCTGTGTAGCGGAGGCCTTCAGGCCTCCATCCCCTTTCCCGACGCGCGGACGGGTCATCCCGACCTTGGTCAACCGACGGCTCTTTCTTACACATCTATTCGAATAATCTATTGAATGATATTGACGTACAAGTATAGTTCATGCTATCCTATCTTGTGTCCGCCAAACACAGCGCCGCTCGCCACAAATTTTCCGCACCTAACCCTCGCAGAATCATCGCTTCTGAAGAGCACCGTTCTAACTCTTCCAGAATCAACACTTCCAGGAATTTCGCACTTTTTTGTATCGCACTCATTCCAAATGATTTCAACCCCACTAGAATCAACACTTCTGGCGCAAAGGACTTAAAGTCTCCTGGAATCAACAGTTCCGGGAATAAGGACTTAAAGTCGTTTATATTCAACACTTCCAAAAATCAGGGGAGGGGGTGGGGGTATTACCGTCAACTCGGCGTGGAGTCACGCCGCGCGATCCCCGCGCCCCAGTTTTTCGTCGTCAAGTATTCCATTTTGCAGAGAAATCGTACCGGCCTGCGCGGAGTGCATTGCCTCAATATGTTATGCTCGCACCCCGCTACAACATCCGACGCGATCCAATATCCGCGCCACGTTGCGAGGAGCGAGCGACATGGAACTGCGCACCCTTTTCCTGAGCCTGACACTCTTCTGCGGCGCCGCTGTGGCCGCGCACGCGCAAACCAAGACGCAAGCGCAGACCTGCGATCTCCACGATTACAAAGCCGTCACCGGAGTGACGGCGACATCGAGCGCGGGCGTAGTCACGCTGACGTGGCAGGGCGAAGCGGGAGCCGAGCTTCGCGCGAAGTTTGCGATCGTCGCTGCCGAGCCCACGGTGCTGGAACTCGCGGCGCGGCCGAACGGCGGCGCATGGATCGTCCTGGGCAAAAATCTCTCGCCCGATTTTCAGGTGACCACCGGGAAGCGGCGCATCTCCAACAAGCAATTGCAACTCCTGAAGCAAATGCATCTGGACACGCCGGAGCGGATCGACGCGGACAAATGGAATACGTTTTGGGATGCGCCGCTGGTGGTGCCCGGCAGCGCTGGCGGAGACACCACGGATTTGCCGCGCAAGCCCGAAGAAATTCGCCACGATTCCGTGAAATATCAATCGGACAGTTGCAAGGTCTCGACCGACGGCGACCGCGTCAGCGTCACGTTCAATGGCCTGACGCTGGGAATTTTCTCGGGCGATCTGCGATTCACCGCGTACAAAGGATCG
This sequence comes from Candidatus Acidiferrales bacterium, assembly GCA_049790315.1. Lineage (GTDB taxonomy): Bacteria > Acidobacteriota > Terriglobia > Acidiferrales > UBA7541 > DASPOJ01. The sequence goes on from JBAQYV010000157.1 coordinate 5,392, forward strand.
AACCTGCTGCGTCAGGAAGCCATCGCGAAAACAGATCAGGCTTCCGTCGCCTACATTTACAAAGCCGGCCTCAGAGGATTTGCGATCGGTCCCGACACGAGCGTCAACTGGGAGGATACCTCGCGGCAGTGGCAACACTACGCTTTCGGCGGCGCGCCGAACACGGATTTCGTGAACGTGCGCGCGCGCAACAATATCGAGATTCTCGACGCCGGCGCGGGCTCGCTCGCCGTTTTTCCGCCGCCGCACAAATTCTTTTTCGCGCGCGAGAACGATGTCAATCTCGGTTTCGTGTACTACCGCAAGGACGGCGAGAATGCGTTCTCGCTGGGCGTGATGATGCCGGAGAAAACCGAGGGCTATCATCCGTGGGGAGTGTCGGACGAAGTGTGGGCGCGCCGCGTGGGGGTGTCGCGTTCCGAAACGCAGAATTGGGCGCTCTACAACGCGCCGCCAGGAACGATGCAGCACATGGCCGTATATTATTATTTGAGTCCCTCGCGCACCGAAGCCACGCAGAAAGCCGTTCTGGCCTACACGCACGACGACGTTTTCAAGCCCGTGGCCGGATTCAAAGTCGTCTCCGGCCACTTCCATCTCGATTTCAACGAGATGCTTCGCGATCGCGGCAGCCTGGATTATCAACCGCCGTGGGTCGCCGACTTTCGCGGACTTGGCGTGAACATTTTATATCTCGGCGATTTCCACGACGATTCGCATCCGAACGATCCCGGCCCCGTGCGCTTCGCGGAAGAAAAAGTCTATTTCGAGGGTGCGCAGCGTGTCTCCGACAAGGATTTTCTGGTGATGCCCGCCGAAGAAGTGAACTCGTTCCTCGGCGGCCACTGGTATTTGCTCACGCCAAAGCCGATCTATTTCTCGCACGAAGATCCGCGCCCCGCCGGCCAATCCTTTATGGAGAACGATCCCACCTACGGCCCGGTCTATCACCTTGGCTCCGCCGCCGACGTTCTGAATATGGTGAATCGCGAGCAGGGAATCATGTGGACGGCGCATCCGCGCACGAAAAATTCCGAAGGTTATCCCGAAGCGTACAAAGACAAGGATTTTTTCCTGAGCGATCGCTTCATCGGCGCGTCGTGGGAATCGCTGCCTGTCGATCTATCGCAAAAGGAAGAGTGCGAGATTCGCTGCTTCGGCACCGGTGACGACATGAGCAACTGGGCCCCCAAGCCGAAGTTCCTGATCGCCGAAGGCGACACGTACACCAAGTGGCCCGACGACGATACCTACGCCCAGCTCGCCGTGAATTACCTGAAACTCGATCACGTCCCGCTGTACAACGAGAGTTGGGCACCCATCGTCGAAGGATTGCGCGCCGGAAATTTCTTCGGCACCACGGGCGAAGTTTTGTTTCACAATTGGGGCGTGCAAGGCAAGGGCGCGAAGAGCGTTTACACGGCGGAGATCGAATATACTTTTCCGCTGGAATTTGCGGAATTGGTTTGGAGCGACGGAACCAAAGTCGATCGCACAATTATCAATCTGACGGACACGCTGCCTTTCGGCACGAAGAAATTCAGCATTCCGTTCGATGCCACGGGAAAAAAGTGGGTGCGCTTCACCGTGTGGGACTCGGCCGGCAACGGCGCATACGTTCAACCGATCGCGTTGCCGTAGAGAAAGCTATCTATAGGGACGGCCATCGAGGATAGAATGATAAACAAAAATCTGCTGGCACGCAGAAAGTTTCTAAAAGCCGCGGCTCAAGGCGCTCTCGTCGCGCCGTTAATCCCATCGCTCGGCAGTCTCGCCTACGCGCAGCAGGCGCAGAAAACACAGAAGCCGTCTGGCCTGGTGGCGCCCGAGATGCCACAGCGCGCCGCTTCACCGGGCGCCGCGCCGCCAAAGCCGCCGAAGGTTACGCTCAGCGTTCGCGATTATGGCGCTACGGGCGACGGCCTATATAAGGATACGGCCGCGCTCCAACGGACCATCGATCGGTGCGCGGTGCTCGGCGGCGGAGAAGTGGTGGTGCCCGCCGGAAACTATTTCACTGGCGCTCTTCAGTTGCGTAGCAACACGCTATTGCGGCTCGATAAAGACGCGAGCATCGTGGGCACGCCGGATTACGAAGATTATCCCGTTACCCAGGTGCGCTGGGAGGGCCACTGGATTCAAGGCCACCTTGGCTTAATTTACGCGATTGATTCGCAGCAGATTGGGATTGTGGGGCCGGGCAAAATCATCGGCAATCCGGCGCTGGCCGGCCGCCCCAATAGAGACAATCCGCTGCGGCATCCGTGCCTGATCGAATTCATCGAGTGCACGGATGTTCGCCTGGAAGATTTTTCGACGAGCATGCGCATTATGTGGTCGATTCATCCCACGTACTGCGAAAACGTCACGATCAAGAATCTGACGATTCGCAGCACCGGCGGCAATGGCGACGGCATTGACATCGATTCCTGTAAACACGTTCTGATCGACGGCTGCGACATCGCTACAGGCGACGATTGCATCTCGCTGAAGTCCGGCCGCGGCGAAGAGGCTTTCACGATTCTTCGTCCCACGGAAGATGTGCGCATCACCAATTGCACTTTCGCCGACGCCATTTTCGCGTGCATAGGAATCGGCAGCGAAACCTCCGGCGGCATTCGCGGCGTAGTGATCGAGCATTGCAAATTCACGCTCGCGAAAACTTTCGCACTGTATATCAAGAGCCGTCCCGGCCGCGGCGCATTCATCGAGGATATCGTTGCGGACGATCTGGATGTTTCAGGAATGACCGGCGGATTTCTGCGCTTCAATATTCTCAACAGCGGCATTCAGGATGAGTTTCCCGTGCCCGGCGATGAAGGCATTCCGACGATCGCGAATTTCCGCTTCTCAAATGTTCGCGTCACGGATGTGCCCGTGCTCGTAGATGGAACCGCCATTCACCCGCACAAACCGCTCGATGGTTTCACGCTCACGAACGTTACCGGCACTTGCGCCAAGGGAATTTTTCTCGCCAACATCAAGCACGCCAGAATTGCCGGCGTGAAAGTTACCGGCTTCATCGGCTCGCTCCTCAACATCGACAACGTCACGGGGACGGGCCTCGCCGGCGCCGCGCAAATCGAACCGGCGAAATTGCCCGACCCCATTCCCGCGCCGGCGACGCCGTATCAGCTTCATTGATTCCGAGAGCGATGCCTTCGTAGATTCTTATAATCGAAGGTCGATCAGGCGTGATCGGTCAAGCCTCGTCATACGCTTCTTGCAAACCTTTAATGTCGATTTTGATCATTTTCATCATGGCCTTCATCACTCTCTGCGTTCTGTCGGGATCTTTATCTTGCAGCAGCTTGAACAAGACGGTGGGAACGATCTGCCATGACAGCCCATACTTGTCCTGCAGCCAGCCGCACTGCACTTCCTTCCCGCCAGCGGAAAGCTTTGCCCAGTAGTCGTCTACTTCCTCTTGGGTCTCGCAGTTCACCACGAACGATATGGCAGGTGTGAAGGTGTACGCCGGACCGCCGTTCAGCGCGACAAATTTCTCTCCATCGAGCTCAAACGTCGCGGTCATAACCGAACCCTTTGGACCCGGGCCCGCGTCTCCGTATCGAGTTATGCCGGCAACTTTTGAGTTCTTGAAAATCGAAACGTAAAAATTCACCGCTTCTTCGGCTTTGCCATCGAACCACAAGAACGGCGTGATTTTTTGCATGTCGCTCTCCTCATGATTTGGGCTGAATGAAAATCATTTCCAGATATCGGCGCAGATGGTCCAGGCAAGCGGCGGCGACTTCGGGGCCGTGGTTGGCTTTGGCGAGGATGAATGCGCCTTGAACGACTGCCTGGGTATAGAGCGCGAGGCTCTCGGCGCTCCAGGCCGCATGGATGCGGTACTTGCGCATGGCTTCCGCAATGTCGGCTTCGACCATGGCGGCGTGTTCGCTGATGCATGCGTCGCAGGCCTGGCGGATGGCGGGATGCGTCTCGTAGGTTTCCTGCACCATCGTGCCCAGCAGGCAGGTGAATTCGGGCAATTCGCCTTGCAGGATTGTTTTGCGAAAGGCCACATAGCCCAGGAGGCGGTCGACGGGGTCGGGCAAATCTCTGTAGGGCGCAGCCGCAAACATAGCGTCGGCCATGGATGCGAAGTATCCGGCGGCGGACAGTGCCAGCTGCTCCTTGCTCTTGAAGTGATGGAAGAAGGCACCCTTGGTGACACCAGCTGCCTCGCAAATGTCATCGACTGTCGTGGCCGCGAAGCCTTTGGTGCGAATCGTGGAGAGCGCGGCATCGAGAAGTCTGGGCTTCGCGTCGCCGTGGTGTCTCGAATGAGGTTGTGCAAGAGCCATGGTCGGTCTTCGGTTGTAAAATACCAACCAGTCGGTATGTAGTCAAGTGCCGTTTTCGATCTTTCGCGGCGGATTCTGCAAGTATCGCGAAGCGCGGTGGTCGTGCTTGGCTCAACAGCTGGAGTTTGCGGGGACGATGTATTTGCTTGAAATTGTTCCGGAATACAGGAAGATAGCGGGGCTGAAATTTGCGACGAAGGCGGAAGAATGAGATTGAAGGATCGAGTTGCGTTAATCACGGGCGGTGGTACAGGCATGGGGCGGGCAACTGCGTTGCTGTTCGCGCGCGAGGGCGCGAGCGTGGCTGTGAATTACAGCCGCTCGCGTGACGAGGCGGAAGAGGTGGTCACGCTGATCCGCGGCGAGGGCGGGAAGGCGATTGCAATCCAGGCCAGCGTCGCGAAGGAAGCGGAAGTAAAAGCAATGATGGGGCGCGTGGAAAAGGAGTTTGGCCGTTTGGATGCATTGATTAACAACGCGGGATGGACGCAACGCGTGGCGCACGAAAAATTAGATGAGCTGACGGATGAGATTTGGAACCAAACGCTCGACGTGAATTTGCGCGGCGTTTTCTATTGCACGCGGGCGGCGGCGCCGCTGCTTCGGAAACAGGAAGGCGCTTCGATTGTGAACAACGCTTCGGTTGCGGCGCTGACGGGAAACGGAAGCTCGATCGTCTACGCGGCGGCGAAAGCGGCGGTGGTGACGATGACGATGTCGCTGGCGCGCACGCTGGCGCCGGAGATTCGCGTGAACGCGATTGCTCCGGGATTCGTGCGCACGCAGTTCGCGAACTGGCCGGCGGAGATGTACGAGAAGGCCGTGACGAGAATTCCCTTGCAACGGCTGCCAACGGTGGAAGACATCGCCAACGCGATGCTGTATCTGGTGGCCGACGCGCGATCAACGACAGGGGAAATGATCGTCGTGGACGGCGGCATCACCAGATTAGGCCCGCGCGCCTGATCAAGAAATGAAGGTATTGGTGCGCGTTGTACAAAGCGGGCGAGACAATATCCGCCCGTACAAAAGAAAGAACTTTTCGCCCGCGTACGGGATACCAATGCGAACGTTTGGCTTTCGTCGATGAAGCGATCCCTCCGCCCCCTGAAATGACTTCCAAACAATTGGGCACATCGTTGTTCGAGAACGTGAGGATTGGGTATGGCCGACTTCAGCGGCCAATTTCCTCGGTGTCGCTCGTTGGTGGATTTGTGTTCGATGCGCTGACGCTGAAGCGCATCGACATGTTCTGGGAAAACATCTGGGTGATCGTGCATATAGCGGTTGCGGGCGCGTGTATTGTGCTCGCAAACCGCGCGGGGAGTGCGGGTGCCGATGCAGAACAGCCGTCTCAGGGTCCGGCGTGGAGTTCGAGTGTGTTGCAATTTTGTTTCGGCGGCTTGCTGAGCACGTTTCTGGTGTTTTATTTCCGCAGCGGAAGCTTGCGGTCGAGCTGGCCATTTCTGCTTATTTTGGCCGCGGCATTTATGGCCAACGAATCGCTGAAGAAACATTACAGCCGCATGGATTTTCAGGTGAGTTTTTTCTTCCTATCGCTCTTGTTGTTCGCGATTTTCATCATTCCCGTGGTGTTGCATACAATGGGTCCGCTGATTTTTCTTTTGAGCGGCGCGGTGAGTCTCGCGCTGTTCTGGGTTTTTCTAGGTGTGCTGAGGGTCACGGCGCCGGAAACATTTTCCCGCGGGCGGCATGTACTGATGGTGTCGGTCGGGGGAATCTTTCTTGCGATCAACATTCTGTATTATCTGAACCTGATTCCGCCGATTCCGCTTTCGTTGCGAGACGCTGGCGTGGAACATTCGATTTCGCGAAGCGCCGACGGCAATTACGTGGTGCAATCGGAGCCGGGACGATGGCTGGGATATTTCCGGCTGGCAGACGAATTTCACTGCACGCCGGGCGCGCCGGTGTACGCGTATACGGCCGTTTTTTCGCCGACATCGCTGCACACGGACATCGTTCATGTGTGGCAGGTGTGGGACGCGAAGCACGGATGGGTTACGACGAGCCGCGTCGAGCTGCCTTTGAGCGGCGGGCGCGGCGGCGGTTACAGAACATTTTCGATGACGAATGGAATTCGCGCGGGAGCGTGGCGCGTGAACGTGGAGACGCCGCGCGGCGCATTGCTTGGAAGATTGCGATTCAACGTGATCGTGCAGAGCGATGAGCCGGAATTGCGGACAGAAACGAAAAACTGAAGATCACCTCTTTTGGGGAGATCCGATTAACAATGTGGGGCAGGAAGACTTTTCTTGCCGCGAACCTCGCATTTCGGGATACTTCCGCGCGTAGGGTTCGGAAGGAGAATTGCTGTGAAGAGAAAATCTAAGATTCCCTGGCTTCTGGCATCGGTACTAGTTACCGGCGTTCTGTGCGGGCAAACACCGCCGCCGAAACTTCCGGACAGGCCGGACCCAAACGAGATTCCCGTTCCACCGATCAAGACGTCGATGCCGGACATGCCGGGCGTCGACCAACTTCCGAATCGGCCGCAGATGCCCGACATCATGACGCTCGACAACGGGAAGAAAGTGAAGACGATCGCGCAATGGAAAGTGCGGCGCGAAGAGATGAAACACATTCTCGAGTATTACGCCGTTGGGCAGGCGCCACCGCCGCCGGGGAATGTGAAGGGGCACGAAGTCAGTTCACAGATGTTGGCGAATGGCACGGTGAAATATCGGCTGGTTCATTTGACGTTTGGTCCGAACGACAGCTTGAGTTTGGATATCGGAATTTTCACGCCTGCTTCGGGAGGACCGTTTCCCGCGCTGATTTCGCCGTCAGGCACGCCACCGGGAGCGACTGCTTTGCCGCGTTTGCCCGCGGGGGCAAATCAGGGCAGTGGCAAGGACGCGTTGCTCGTAGTGGGACCGGCGGCTCCGAGCGCGACGCCTCGCGGACCGGTGCCGAATGCGCCGGCGGGCGCGCCTAATGCTAGTACAACGCCGCCGCGATTTGGTCCGCGCACGGCGGAACAGACAGCGGAAACAAATCCGGCAATCGCGCACGGATTCGCGTTCGTCACATTCAACAACAGCGATTGCGGCGAGGACACGACGCTGCGCATGCCCGACGGCAGTTGGGCCTATCGCACGACGCGATTTTTTCCGGCATATCCGAATTACGATTGGGGATTGCTGCGCGCGTGGGCCTGGGGCGCTTCGCGCATCGTGGATTATCTGATTACGGACCCGACGATCGATGCGCACAAGCTGATCATCACCGGCGTTTCGCGCACGGGGAAATCCGCGCTGGTCGCGGGCGCGTTCGACGAGCGCATCTCGATGGTCGCGCCGGTCGCGAGTTCCGGCGGCGGCACTCCGGCGTATCGCTTCAGCGGATCGGTGCCGGATCGCGGCGGCAAAGAGGGGCTGACGGAAATGGTGGCGAAATATCCGAATTGGTTTTCTCCGCATCTTCATCAATTCTGGGGACAGCCGGACAAGCTGCCGTTCGATGAGCATTGGTTCATCGCGCTGTGCGCACCGCGTCCGTTCATCGCGCTCGAAGGCGATCACGATCAGAACGTAAATCAGAATGGCGTGTATCAATCGTGGCTCGCGGCGATGCCGGCGTATGCGCTGTATCACGAAACGGATGAGCTTGGCGTGAGCTGGGCCGATCGTCCGCACGGAATGGTGCAGGGAGATTGGGACGCGCTGCTGGCGTTTGCGGATAAGTTTCTTTCGGGAAAATCGGTGACGCGGCGATTCGATCAGTTTCCAGCGGGCATTGGGGCAAAAGCGCCATAGCCGAAACTTTGTCATCGTGTGTGACCGACCGTTTTAGTTTGGCCGCGCAGCTCCAGGAGGCTGCTGTCAATGTTCCGTCCACTTCTTCTCGGATTTTCTCGCAGTGCAATCACGTTGCCGCACCGCATTGGATTCATCGCTCTCGTGATCGCGTTCGCGCTTGGCGCGCAGACGCTGCGCGCGCAGGACACGCGCACCGTCACCGAGCCGACGATTCCGCCGTCGTGCGCGACACTCAGCGCGGAAAAAGTGGGACACGCGGAAATGCTGCCGTCGGAGTACGAGAAAACGACCGACACGGCGCGCATTCAGAAAGCGCTGGACGCCTGCACGCCGGGCCACGCGGTGGAATTGGCGCTTGGCGGAAGCGCGCCCATGGGAGCTGCGCCGGGTCCGGCGCCCAACGCATTTCTGACCGGATCGCTTGAGCTGCGTGAAGGCGTGACGCTGTTGATCGACAAGGGAGTCACGCTGTACGCCTCGCGCGATCCGAAAGATTTCGATCCCGATCCGAGCGGCGCGGGCCCGCTGCTTTGCGGCACGATGGCCGACGTGAGCACGTCATTCGATCCTACACAAAATACGATGCCGCGGGGGCGGGGCTGCAAGCCGCTGATCTCAGCGATGAATGTGAAGAACGCGGCGATCATGGGCGACGGAATCATCGATGATCGCGGCGGCGCGATGATTGTGGGGCACGATTACACGTGGTGGCAGATGGCGCGCGCGGCGGAGCCGAAGCAGCAGCGATACTTCAGTCAGCGCATGATTGTGGCGAGCCACGCCGATGGTTTCGTGTTGTATCGGATCACGCTGCACAACTCGGCGAATTTTCACGTTTCCGTCGGCGCGACGGACGGCTTCACGGCGTGGGGCGTGCATTTGCAAACGCCGACGGTGAAGGGCACGGACGCGCGGAACACGGATGGCATCGATCCGGGCTCGTCGACAAATATTACGATCACGAAGAGCTGGATCGACAACGGCGACGACAATATCGCGATCAAGACCGGCGTGACGCACATGAGCGTGCTCGACAATCATTTCTATAGTGGCCACGGAATGTCCATCGGCAGCGAAACGTATTCCGGCGATAGTTTTCTGTTGGTTGACGGACTAACGGAAGATCACACCACCAGCGGCATTCGGATCAAGAGCAACGCGGCGCGCGGAGGATTAGTACACGACCTGACGTATCGCAACATTTGTATGCGCGATGTACCGGTGCCGATCGCCATCAGTCCGTTTTACAACAATCAGCCGATCGAAGGGTTCACCGATCCGAATATTCCAGGCACGCGCATTCCCGATTACAAAAGCATCACGCTGCAAAACATCGCGGACACTACGCCGGGCGACGTGCTGATCGCGGGGAAGGATGCGGATCACATCACGGAAGTGAAACTCGATGGCGTGATCGTGAACGGAATCACGCCGGCTCAGGTGCATAGCCAATTTGCTCACATCACCGTCGCGGGGCGCGGTTCGGCTCTGCAATTCAGCGGCACTGGCGTCACGGTGGAGGGACAGACAGCGACATCGGGCGCGGGGCTCGATGCGGATGTGCTGGCTTGCGGCGCGAAATTCGTGCCGATGGAGTAGGTGATGATGTCGAGATCTCACCGGTTTCATATTGGAATAAGCGTATCGCGGAGAACCGAATTGGAATTAGCCGCTGTCGTAAATCAAGTATTTCGTCGCGCATGCGATGGAAGTGGAATTGCTAAGCACGTATGGACGATTGAGGATATGCTTGATAGAGTCGGCCACACCAAAGAATTACAGAATCCATCTTACGGATGCTTTCGCATGGCTTGAGTCACGAAGAGAAAATTCCATTCATGCGATTGTGACGGATCCTCCCTACGGACTTAAGGAGTACACGGAAATCGAGAAGGCGAAGCTCCGCAAGGGGCGGGGTGGAGTTTGGCGCATTCCTCCATCGTTCGACGGCTGCAAGCGTAGTCCGCTTCCAAGGTTCACGGTTTTAGATGAGGCCGACATTGCTGCGCTGTCTTCTTTCTTCG
>JBAQYV010000158.1:0-23444 GCA_049790315.1 Candidatus Acidiferrales bacterium
GCCGTGAACGCGTCTTCGGTACGACGAGCGCTATCGCACAGCGCGCACCCGCGGCGAGGCTAGCGATTCACCTAAGCTTCCGACAAAAGCACATTGCTTAATTTGCGGGCTGCGGAAGCGATGGGAATGGGGGGCGCACAGAGACGGCGGTGGCGGTGGGGAAATCCGGCGGCACTGGAATCGTTACGGGCTTGTGCGCCAGCCATTGGATTGCGCGCGGAATTAGAGTCTGCACGGCGGCGCACCGCATGCTTACGGGTTGCACGTCGCCGGGCCAAATGTGACCGTAAGTGGAAACGTAGACGCGGCCTTTGCCGTAGCGCACGGTCCATTCGACCGGCCACAACAATCCCTGGCCGGGCTTTGAATCGCGCGCATACGCGAGAACGTGCACATTCTTGGCGGGGCCGCGTGTGTAAAAATAAACTTCCATATAGGGCGACAACCACTGGCGCGGCATTCCTGCATGAATCGGGTCGTCGCCCAAGCGCGTAACCAGCACATCGCCGCGCGGGCCGTGATTCGTATCGCCGCCGACACCCGGCGGAATGCGCACCAGCTTTCCATTGTCGTCCACGCGAATGGAGGCGCCGTAATCCGCTTTCCGCCACAGCAGCCCGACCATCTTTTCGTATTCCGTCCAGCCGATAAATGCGTTCTCGGCGCCGTGAAAAATGTAGACGCCACCGCCGTTGCGTACGAAATTCTCAAAATCTTTTTGCACCGGCTCGGGCCAAACGTTCGGGTGCTGGTAGTCGTTGCAATTCTGGATCACCACGTCGTAATCGGAGAATTTCGGACGCCACGTGGCCCACGCGGGGTCGCCGGGCTTCGCGGGCGCGGTGCTGACGGACACGTCGAATAAACCCGTCTGCTGCGCGAGAATCGCGCGAATCATCGCCGTGGTCTGCTGCCAATCGTGATTGTTGTAGCCATCCACGATGAGCACGCGGATTTTCCCGGAGCCGGCTCGCGCGGGACACAAGGCGGCGAAGAATATGATTGCGAACAGGCAAACGAGAGAACGGCGATTCATTACGGGATGGTAACACCTAATCGGAGAACCTGAATGTACAAAACAAGATTTGCGGTTTCGCGAGCCCGTGGGTGGAATCCACGAAAGGAAAGACCCAACCTTGCACACAGCGCAAGAATGGTCCGCCCGGCGATCAGGGAAGAGCTTCGTGAAGCGTTTTCCGGATACTGTCGCGATAGAGGACTTCGACGCACGCAATCTTGCCATCAACGACGTCTAGGATGAGCATGCCGCGTGTCGGCTCAAGTGCCACACTGCGGTGATTCGGTCCCCACTTCCCGTCAGGTTTGGGTTGTGCGTAGAACGTCGCGCAGAAATCGTCCCCACAACGGCATCTTTCTACGATTTCCAATTCCGGCACCTGCGCCACCAGCTCCGCCTCACCGCTTTCTGCGAGAAGTCCCTGAAGCTCGCGCACTAGAGCCGGAAGCATCTCGGAAAGTAGCAGCGGCCTGCGCAGAGACGCCATCTTTACGATCTCATCTCCGAAATTCCTTTCAATTCGCAAAAAGACAATCGCGGAATCGTTTGACCGGTTGTACCACAAATTCTAGCCGTGTTTGTGAACGCATTCCCGAACACCAGCAGAGCGGCCGGCCTCTTACGTCTGGCGGATGTCTCTCTTACTTTGCGGATGCGCCCTTAGCATTATCCCGCGCGCGGCCGAAAAGTTCGATCATCGCGCGATTGAAAGCGGGAATGTCATCGGGCTTGCGTGCCGAAACCAAATTTCCATCGACGACGGCTTCTTTGTCGATCCACTCCGCGCCCGCGTTGCGAAGATCGGTTTTTATCGACGGCCACGAGGCGATCTTGCGCCCGCGCGCAACGCCCGCTTCGATGATCATCCACGGGCCGTGGCAAATCGCGGCGACAGGTTTGTCCGAGTCGAAGAATGACTTTACGAATTCCACGGCCTTCGGCTCCATGCGCAGCTTGTCGGGGTTCATCACACCGCCCGGCAGCAGCAACGCGTCAAAATCGGCCGCGTTAACATCATCAAGCGAGTGATCGACGGGAATCGCTTCGCCCCAATCGGTAAGTTTCCAGCTACGAAGCTCATCTTCCTTGGGCGAGACGACGGAGGTATCCGCGCCCGCTTCGTCGAGCGCTTTGCGCGGCTCGACGAGTTCGGCTTCCTCGAAGCCGTCGGTGGCGAGAATCGCCACTTTGAGTCCCTTGAGATCTGACATTTGTCACCTCGGCAAAATTTAGAACGCGCGATTGGCCGGACGATTGAAGCGCTCTCGATTGCTCTGATTCCACCCAGCGTTCCCAAACAACTCAATGTGAACACGGAAGTGAAACGCGTTCAATACAGCGATGCGTGTAAAGCCGCCGCCAGAGTCGCCGCATCCACGGAAGCACGGGCCTGCGGGCGACGCGCGATTGCGATATGATTGTGCAATCGAAACGGCAATGCGAAAGGAAAGCAACCTGATGGCACTGGCCCGCAAGAATTCCTTCGGCACCCGGCAAACGATTAAGGTTGACGCGCGCGAGTACGACATTTTCGCGCTGGACGCGCTCGAGAAGAAAAGCATCGGCGCGGTTTCGCGGCTGCCTTTTTCGCTGAAAGTGCTGCTCGAAAATTTATTGCGTCAAGAAGATGGCCGCTTCGTAAACACGCACGAAATCGAAAAGCTCGCAGCGTGGCAACCGGGCGCCGCGGCGCGCACCGAAATCGCTTTCATGCCGGCGCGCGTATTGCTGCAGGATTTCACCGGCGTGCCGGCCGTAGCGGATTTGGCCGCGATGCGCGACGCGATGGCCAAACTGGGCGGCGACGCTAAGAAGATCAATCCCCTGCTGCCGGCGGAGTTGGTGATCGACCACTCCGTGCAGGTGGACAAATTCAATTCCGGCATGGCGTTCGCCTTCAACGCCGAAATGGAATTTCAACGCAATGTTGAGCGCTATGGATTTTTGCGTTGGGGACAGCGCGCGTTCTCGAATTTCCAAGTTGTGCCGCCGGATACCGGCATCTGCCACCAGGTGAATCTGGAATATTTGGCTCGCGTGGTGTTCGATCTCGATGAAAATGGACGCACGCTCGCGTACCCGGATTCGCTCGTCGGCACGGATTCGCACACCACGATGGTGAATGGACTTGGCGTGTTCGGCTGGGGCGTCGGCGGAATTGAAGCCGAAGCGGCGATGCTGGGCCAACCGCTCTCGATGCTGATTCCGGAAGTTGTCGGCTTCAAATTGCACGGGCGACTCGCGCCGGGCTCAACCGCGACGGATTTGGTGCTGATCGTCACGGAAATGCTGCGCAAGCTCGGCGTCGTAAATAAATTTGTGGAATTTTACGGCACGGGGCTCTCGAGCCTCAGCCTGCCCGACCGCGCCACCATCGCCAACATGGCTCCTGAATACGGCGCGACGATGGGATTTTTCCCCGTCGATGAAGAGACGCTTGCGTATCTGCGCTTCACGGGCCGCGACGCGCAACGCATTCGTCTGGTCGAGGAATACACCAAGCGCCAGGGAATTTTCCGCACGGACGCCACGGCCGATCCCGCGTATTCGCAAACCATCGAACTCGATCTTGCCACGGTCGAAGCCGCGATCGCCGGACCGAAGCGTCCGCAGGATCGCGTCCTGCTCCGTAATGCGAAAGCGGCATTCGCGACGGCGATGGAAGGCATCGCTCCGAAGAGCGCCGAAGTGCAAAACAATGGCGACCACTTCGAGCTATCGAACGGCTCGATCGTGATCGCCGCGATCACCAGTTGCACGAACACATCGAACCCGTCGCTAATGCTCGGCGCCGGATTGCTCGCAAAAAAAGCGATTGAGCGCGGCCTGCAACGCAAACCGTGGGTGAAAACCAGCCTCGCGCCCGGCTCGAAAGTGGTCACGGATTATCTCGATGCCGCGGGTCTCTCCACGTATCTCGATCAACTCGGATTTCAACTGGTCGGCTTCGGCTGCACCACGTGTATTGGCAACAGTGGCCCGCTGCCCGAACCGATCGGCGCTGCGATCAGGGAAACGGGATTGGTCGCGGTGTCGGTGCTCAGCGGAAATCGTAATTTTGAAGGCCGCATCCATCCGCTTGTGCGCGCGAACTATCTCGCGTCGCCCTTGCTGGTGGTCGCCTACGCGCTCGCAGGGCGCATGGATGTGGACATCGCGAGCGATGCGATCGGCAACGATCGCGCGGGCAAGCCGGTTTATCTCCGCGACATTTGGCCATCGCCCGCGGAGATCGAGCAAACCGTGCGCGCCGCCGTGAAAACGCACATGTACTCGAAAGAGTACGGTGAAGTTTTCCGCGGCGACGATCGCTGGCGCTCGCTGCCCATTCCCGAAGGAAATTTGTACGACTGGAACGCGCAATCCACGTACATCGCGCGTCCGCCGTTCTTCGACGGCATGCCGAAATCGCCGGAAACGCCCGCCGATATTCGCAATGCGCGCGTGCTCGCGCTGCTGGGCCACAGCGTTACCACCGATCACATTTCCCCGGCCGGCTCAATTCAACCCGACGGGCCCGCGGGCCGCTACCTGATCGAGCACGGTGTGCGCCCGGTTGATTTCAATTCTTACGGCGCACGGCGCGGCAATCACGAAGTGATGGTCCGCGGCACGTTCGCTAACATTCGTTTGCGCAATCAGCTCGCGCCCGGCACGGAAGGCGGCGTTACCGTGCATCTGCCTGACGGCGAGGCGATGAGCATTTTCGACGCCGCGATGCGTTACGAAAAAGAGGGCGTGCCGCTGGTCGTGATTGCCGGCAAGGAGTATGGCGCCGGCTCGTCGCGCGACTGGGCCGCCAAGGGTCCGCTGCTGCTGGGCGTGCGCGCCGTGATCGCCGAAAGTTACGAGCGCATTCATCGCAGCAACCTGGTTGGCATGGGCGTGCTGCCGCTCGAATTCGAGCCAGGCCAAACGCCCGCATCGCTCGGCCTTGCCGGCCGCGAAACATTTTCGATCGAAGGCATCGGCGCGCTCTCGCCGCGCAAAAAACTCACCGTGCGCGCGAAGGACGATTCCGGCAAGATCACGACATTCGAAACCATCGCGCGCGCCGACACCCCCGAAGAAGTCTCCTACTATCAGCACGGCGGCATTCTCCGCTACGTCCTGCGGCAGATGCTGTAATTCTTCGCGCCGCGCTCCGGATCTTCCCTTGTCGCCAGTCATGGCAAGCTCGGCCTCGACGCCGCCTGCCGCGCCCGCATCCGCGCCGTCACCGGCATCCGCATCTCCCGCGCCATCCGCAACGCCGCCGCCCGCCGCGCCAGCCGCGGGCCACTAAAGTCTCAAGCCCGAGCGCGCGAACGGGATCGCTTCTTTCCGCCACGAGCTGATGTGGACCGCGAACCCGGATTCGATTGTCCCTCGCCCGCGCCCCGCACCGACCACCACAGCAGCGCCCCCGCCAATATCGAAACCAGGCTAGCCGCCTGCGCATTGGTCATCCCGAAAAACGACCTCGGATTGATGCGGATAAACTCAATCAAGAATCGCGCCACGCCCGTGAGTATCAAATACGCCGCGAACACGATTCCCGCCGCCCGCGCGTCGCGAATCGCGCGCCCACCCACGCGCCACAAAATCCAGAAAATCACCAGCGCGATCAGAAATTCGTAAATCGGCGTCGGATGCACGCGCTGCGTGGTCGGCACGATGCCATTCGGAAAACTCATTCCCCACGGCAAATTCGTCGGCTTGCCATAATCGCCGTCGCCCGAAATCAAACAGCCGATCCGCCCGATTCCGTATCCCAGCGCCGCGGCCGGAGACGCCGCATCCAGCATCGTAAGCATCCCGATTTTGTAATGCCGCGCCAGCAGCACCAGCGCCACAAATCCCGCGATCACCGATCCGAACCACGCGAACCCCATCGTGCTGAATAGCAACGGCCACGGATCGGCGAAAAATTCCCGCGGGCTTTCCATCAAATGATAAATCCGCGCGCCCACCATTCCTGAAAACGCCGTGATCGCCACCACGGCTTCCGCGTCCACCGCCGCCAGTCCCCGCCGCACAAAATCCGCGCGCATCACGAACAGCGCCACCAGCACTCCCGTGGCAACCAGCAGCCCGTAAGTGCCCAGCGTGATTGGACCGAGATGTATGAATGGATACACGGCGATGTTCTAGTGTCGCGTTCCGTATGTTTGATGCATTTCTCTTTAGGAGGCCGGAGCTTCAGCCCCGGCGTAAGTGGCGCGTGACCAAAGGGGCTTTAGCCCCTGAAGAAAATATTCTCCCTCCATCGATCGAAGCGGCATCGCGCTACGAGCCGAACGCGCGCTTCAGCGCCATCCACGGCAATTGAAAAATCGTCAGCGGATGCGACCACAACCGCTTAGCCATCAGCCACGGATGCCGCCGCGACCTCCGGCTCCCGCCATCCGCGGTCAACACATGCGTCGCGTCTTCGATCGTATAAAGGTGCCACCATCCGCCGATCAGCGCGCGATTGCGTTTCGCTTCTGGACCGGTCCACACGCCCGCCGAGCCGCCCGGATGATGCGAATAATCGTGATTCTGATGAACAGCCATCACCGCCGCGCTCGCGTCCACCACGTCCGCGCCACGCGAGCGCGCCAGCCACACAAGATAATTGTCCCAGTACGCGCGCCCGATAGCGAGCGGCAGCAGCCCGTCGTAAAGACCCTTGCTGAACGCGAAGTAGTCGACGAAATTCCCAGAGCGCTGCTCCCCGGCTGACACCGTTTCCTTGCGCAACGCGTCCTGCCAGTCGGTGCCAAACGATTCGATCGGCCGCAGCAGATCCAGATCCCATCGCCGCCCGACCACAAGAAATCGCGCGCGCGATTCCGCCACCCGCGCGATCGCAACCGGAAAATCCGGCAGCAGAATAATGTCCGCGTTGCAATAAACCAGCCCGCTCCCCGAAGCCTCGCGTGCCGCGCGCGCGAAAAGATCGTTCAGCAGCGGCGTGCCGAATTCGTTGCGCTCGATCTCCGGAAAGTGGCGCACTCCCAGATCGCGCGCCGCATCGCCCACTCCTTCTTCATCGCCGAAAAGCAGCACCTCCGGCCGCGGCGAAAGCGCCGTCCAACTCGCAATCGCGTTCCGCTGCATCGTCGCCGTGGACCCGCGAAACGGTTTCGGCATCCCGAAAATCGTCAGCGCCGGCGTGCCCGCAGCGGTCAGCGTGGATGTCGTCATGTGGGAATTCGCGCGGCGCGCATGAATTTCATCTTAGCTTGCCCCAATCAGGCCGGGCAAGCCACGCCGATCGACCGCGGTCTTCTAATTCAACCGGCGTCCGGAATCTATAGTTCGCACGCGCGTCCTTCTACCGATGCCACCACGACCGTTAGTCCAGAATCTCTATCAGATCAGCCCCGTATGGGACGGCACATTTTAGCCCAGGGTGTAAACCCTGGGTACAATCGCGCAACCGCGCGAGCTGCCCCGCTCCCTCGCTGTCCACAGGCAACGTGCCCGCTGACGGATTGGGCATCGCAAAACGCCAGTACTGTTGTCGCCAGTCCGCCCCGGCGCGATACTTCTAAATGTAACTTGAGGAAGCGCGCCCCAGCCGCCCTTTGCACCCCCCGCTTGGGTCGTCGCCGAACGTAATTCGGTCTCATAGGCCAGCGCCACGTAACCGCGCGGTCCGTAGCAGCTTCTTTAGAGGGGTGAACCACAACATGCAGGATCTGCCAGTATTGAAAACGGCGCGCTTGAAATCGGGCGCGGCCGCGCACGACGAACGCCGCCGGTCGGTGCGCCACACCGTCTCGGCCGTCGTCCAAGTTGTGGACACGAAATCAGGAACGCGCCTCACCACGCGCGCGTCCGACCTCGGCTTGGGCGGCTGCTACGTCGATACGCTCACGCCCCTGCCCGTCGGCACCGAGGTCAAGCTCGGCCTCCACAAAGACAAAGTTCTGATCGAGCTGACCGGCAAGATCGTCTATTCGCATCCCGGCCTTGGCATGGGCATCGCTTTCGTGGAAGCCGCCTCTGAACATCGCGCCGCGCTTGAGGAGTGGCTCAACAGCCTCTCTCAATCCACCATCTCATCCTCCGCCTCTGCCATGCGCTCCACCGACCCGTCCGCCGCTGCCCGCGCCAACGATGTCAACGCCGCCGCCGCAAATGCCCAGGGTTCCGTCTTCCGGCTCGTGAATCTCCTCCTGGCCAAAGGCATCCTCACCGACGAAGACGTCGAAATGATCTTCCAGAAACGCAAAGCCGTCATCTAGCTATTGACCAACTTCCGGTCGCAGATCGCAGCGGATTTCTCGTCAAGACTAAACGTTTAGATTTTCCCCCGTTTTCCACAAGCATTTGTGCCTCGCATGGAGTGCCACAAGTATTTGTGTGTGCAAACGAAGGCTTGATTCCTGAGATATTTTATGAGATACTTAATCTTGTGGATAGCCTCGCTTTCCATAAAACCGCCAAAGCTAACCAATCCTAAAGAATTTAACGTGCGGTGTAGCCTGTTTCTGCCGTGTTTCGTCGGGGACCGGCGCCAACAGTACCGTTGACTCCGCGTACCCAAAATGTTCTAATCTGCGTCCAATACAACAGGAAACGTCTTCTGTGAGCAGGCCTAAGGGAGCGACCATGCAGGGTGTTTTGCAATTCAATTTATTTGGCGTTGTACGTCGTGACGGAGATTTGTACTTCGCTCACTGTCCTCCATTGGATGTTACGACCCAAGGAAGAACCGCAGCCGAAGCCCGTAACAATCTCATGGAGGCTACGGAGCTTTTCGTAATTAGCTGTGTCGAACGGGGAACACTTGACCAGGCGCTGAGAGAATTGGGATTCGTCAAAGTGCAAGCGAACATCAATCGACGTCCTGCGAACTCGTTTGCAATGAATATTCCTATTCCGCTGAGGTTTCAAAGATCATCCCCGTGCCCCGCCTGACGCCTTTGCCTTGGGGAAAACTCGTCTGCGTTTTTGAACAGATCGGCTATAGAAGGGCCGGGCAAAAGGGTAGCCATATCAAGTTGGAAAAACCCGGCATGCCTCGCCCGCTGATTGTCCCGAAGTATGGCAGCGTTGGCTTGGACGTAATTCATACCCTGATTAGGACTGCAGGCATAAGTCGAGAGGCATTCCTGGCGTTACTCGCCAACTGCTGACGCGTCCACCTGTTACACCCATCGCCCTGCGCGATACTTGATTGCGATATACCCTCCGCTGATCCTCATCGTCGTGAAGGTTTCCCGTTGATCAAGACGAAGACGGAGAAAAGCGATAGGTGTAGCAATCACGTTCTAGTTTTTCCGCATCTGCTCTAATCGAGACTTGAAGGGCAATGTCCTGTAAATCTTGGCAGATCGACCGCGCGGCTTCGGATAAGAACACGGAGCATGTTGGGATATTGATGCTCGCCAATTTCAATTCCTCTTGCGCCAGTTTATGGTGAGCTTCGAACGTCTCTATATCTTTCATGTCTCCAAGGTTTGGGTGGGTTGGAAGGAAAAATCGAATATAGACTCTTCCCGCTACGGTGACGCTTGCGAGTTCGGAAATATTTTGCTCGCTATATTTGAAACGCGTTTCAGGCGGCGATGTCTCATCTACTGATCCGACCGAACCCGCCAGCCCTTGGAATTGGCGTGTGTATTCGCTGTAGAGAATTCTTGGGCCGAATATCTTGAGGTCTGATTTTTCAGAATCGGTTAGATAGCTAACACGCTTTAGGTAGATAAGGTGGCCGACTTCGTGGAAACACACACCTTTGATTTTTTCGGGAGTTGATAGTTCGTCGTAGATTCTGTGACGCTCTTTTACGCAATTGGGGGCGCCATACCTTCCTCTGGGAACTTGGCGCTTGTCTATCAGATCGTCGATCTCTGCCATCCAATGATAGTATCGCGAATATTTGATCACAATGTGTACTATGTGAGTAATTACGCTGTCTTTCTATTCGTACACGAACATATTATAGCTGCACATCATACGGACGTGCGGCAATTCTAAGATTGGGATAGCCGGCAACCAAAACGTATGTCCGCCTGCGGACACCAACTTTGGTCAGGTCGCTCTGGTTCAACAAATCTGGAGATCGAAAACGGAAGCGGGAATCGATTTTCCAAGGTCGTCACGCACACTCGTAACCCCTCGGCGCCCACAACAACTTCACCGAATGCATGCCTGACATCGATCCCCGCCGCGGCCAGTTGTAGGGGCGGAGCTTGCCTCCGCCCGGTGCCCGCCCGCCACCAAATCCCTCCACCCCCGAAAACAAAAGTATTCGAATACTCATTTAGTTATTGACAGCAATGCACACGCACGCTATACTTCCCTATGTTCGCTCCAACAGGTCCCGATTTCTCCGCAACTCACCCTCCCGCGCCTCTGCCGGAACTCGGCGGTCTCCGCAACAACTCCTGCCGCCCGAAACACGCTCGCCACGATGCATTCACACCCGCATTTTCCGTGCCCGCAAATCCCTTATTTTCAACTAATTGCCCAAAGAGTGCGCAACTAATTCATAAGAAGTGGCTTCAAGTACCTTACTTTTCAAGCCTATCCGCACTCTTCTTCCGTAGGCCACTTGTTTTCAGCACTTTAGCAAAATGCACCCGGGGTGTATACCCCTGCGCTGACCGTGACGCCGGCACCCGCTCCCCGGAAATCCGCCAACTCACTTATTATCATAAACTTGACGCGTCTGCCCCAAAATCCTCCGTTGTCATCAGAAATTCACACAATCTCGCCCACCACCGCCTTGCGCGCGCACGCGATTCCAAGCTATCGTGCGTTGGCAAATCTCAAGCGATGAAGCGCATTTTACTTATCGAAGACGACCGCGATATCGTCGAACTCGTTCGTTACAATCTTTCGCGCGAAGGCTTCGATATCGTCGCTGTAGGCGACGGCGCCTCCGGTCTCGCGCAGCTCAGAAAATCCGCGCCTGATCTTCTAATTCTTGACCTCATGCTTCCGAAGCTCCCCGGCCTGGAAGTCTGCAAGGAAATTCGCCGCGATCAGAAGCTCAATCGCCTGCCCATCCTCATCCTCAGCGCGCGCGGAGAAGAAGCCGACCGCGTTCTGGGTCTCGAACTCGGCGCCGACGATTACGTCACCAAACCCTTTAGCCCGCGCGAACTCCTCGCGCGCGTGCGTGCCATTCTCCGCCGCCTCGAACCATCCGCCACCGACGGCGAAAAAGCGATCACGCGCGGCGCTCTGCAACTTGATCCGGCATCTTTTCGCGTCACCCGCAATAGCGAAGCCGTTCCCATGAGCACGCTCGAATTTCGTCTGCTCTATTTTCTCGCGTCGCATCCCGATCGCGTTTATTCCCGCGATCAACTCCTCGACGCCGTGTGGGGATCGGAGCGTTTCGTCACTCCGCGCAGCGTCGACGTCTACGTCCGCCGAATCCGCAAAAAAGTCGAAGTCGATCCCGAACGCCCGGTTTATCTCAAGACGCTGCGTGGCGCCGGCTACATTTTCCAAGGCCGTGCGGATTAATTTATTCTGGAAGCTCGGGCTGGCCTTCGCCGCCCTGTTGCTAGCCGTTCTGGTAGCTCTCGATTTCTACACCGCGCGGATCGTGCGCCAGCAAGCGCTCGCGGCGGCCAACGATCAACTCACCGCGCTCTCGCAATTGGCCGTGGCCCGCTGGCCAGCCGCGGCGGAGCAACTCTCCGCCGCCGGCGCAAACGATCCCGTCGAGCGCGCCTCGCTTGACGACTGGGTCGCGTGGGTGAAGCAAAGCGGCACCAGAGCGACGGTGATCGCCGCGGACGGCACGGTCCTGGCCGATTCCGATAGCGATTTTCGCACCATGGAAAATCACTCGAATCGCCCCGAGGTGCAACAAGCTTTGGCCACGGGCCAAGGCAGTTCGGTCCGGCACAGCGCCACGTTGGGCCGCGACTTGGTATATCGCGCTGTGCGATTTCAGACCGCCGCCGGCGGTCAGCCGATTGTGCTTCGCTTCGCCGTGCCGCTCGCGCCGATTGAAGCCACGCAAGCGCAGGTTCAGCGGCGCCTGGCTGCGGCGACACTCGTAATTCTCGCGCTCGGCGCGATCGTCGGTCTGATCTTCGTGCGCACATTTTCCGCGCGCGTCGAGCGGCTCAAGGAATTTTCCAAGCGCGTGGCGCGCGGCGATTTCCGCGCCATGCCTGCCGACTCGTCCACCGACGCGCTCGCGGACCTGGGCGTGACGCTGAATCGCACCGCGCGGCAGCTTGAGCGCACCATGACCACGCTCGAGCAGGAGCGCAATCGCTCCGCCGCAATTCTCGCCAGCATGGCCGAAGGCGTCGCGGTGATTGACGCACAAGAGCGCATGGTTTTTTGCAATCAAGCGTTCCGCCGCATTTTCGCTTTGGGCACTGCGCCGTGCGAAGGCCGGCCGATGGTGGAATTGGTGCGCGAACCTGAACTGCTGACAACTGTGCGCAAGGTACTGGCTGGCAAAGTGCCCGAAGCCGGCGAACTGGAGCGCGGCACGGTACATCGTCAAAGTTTTCGCGTAACTGCGTCGCCGCTGCAATCCGGCGAAACCGCCGGCGCCGCGCTCGTGCTGCACGACATCACCGACCTGCGGCGCCTCGAGCGCGTGCGCCGCGATTTCGTGGCCAACGTTTCCCACGAATTCAAAACGCCGCTCACCGCGATTCAGGGATTCGCGGAAACGCTTCTCGGCGGCGCGCTTGAAGACAAAACGAACAATCGGCGATTCCTTGAAATCATTCGCACCCACGCGGCGCGCCTCGCGCGCCTCACGGACGATCTCCTCGAACTCGCGCGCATCGAAGCCGGGCGCATCGAGCTCGATTGCCGCGACGTTTCACTCGAGGAAATCATCGAAGCCTGCGCCGACACCACTCGCCCGCGCATCGAACACGGCCAGCTGCAACTCGATCTTCGCATTCCCGATGATTTGCCCGACGTTTACGCCGATCCGCGCCGCCTCCGCGAAATTCTTCAAAACCTGCTCGACAACGCCGCGCAGTACACGCCCAGCGGCGGCCAAATCTGGATCGAAGCGCGCCTCGATAGAACTGGCGAAAATGCCCCAGCGGCCGGCATCAGCGAAACTGCGCGAGGCGACGACAGCCCTGGATCGGGCGACAGTGCGCCGGGCGGCACGAGCAACGGTGCACCACGAGGTGGCACTGTCGTCAGCGTGATCGTCACTGTGGGCGACACCGGCATCGGAATTCCTCACGCGGATCAGGAGCGCATCTTCGAGCGTTTTTATCGCGTTGACGCGGCGCGCTCGCGCGAAGCCGGCGGCACAGGACTCGGCCTCGCAATCACGAAACATCTTGTCGAATTGCACGGCGGACGCATGTGGGTCGAAAGCGAAGTCGGCAGCGGCTCCGAATTTCATTTCTCCGTCCCGATCGCGCGCCACGGCACGACCATCTAGCCGCGATGCACTCCGCCACTCGCCAACGCGCCTCACGCAACACACAACGCTTCGTTGCGGCCGCGCGCATGTGCAGTTCGCCGCGGCGCGTTTCACCGCGAGCGCCGCGCAAAATATCCGCGATAGTTCTGGCCGCTGCCAATCGTGACTTAGAATTCATCGCCGTGTCATTCGCCGTTCAACTTCGTTCTCTACAGTGTGATTCACCCGACGGCCTGGTTGAATCGGTTTCTCCGCTACCGCAACCTGAGGGTCTCGGGATTTTGGCCCACCACGGGGCCGATGTTACCCGGCATCGGCCCCACCCCTCTTCCCGAACTTTTCGCAGGCGCAGTTCAAAATTCCGCTGCGCAAGAATCCCCAACACTCGGCGACAAAATCCGCGCGGACACAAGTGAGCTGCGATTCGAGTGCGCACAAAAGACGGAGATTCGAGTGCGCAAAAAAGACGGAGAATCGAAATTTCTCGATTCCCCGCCGCAAAGCGAAACGCTCTGGCGCTTGTTTTCAGATTTAAGGCAGCGTGTACCGCAAATCGACGTAGCCCATCACAAGATGCGCATCTTTCGGCGCGCCGGTTGCCACGAACCACGGATCGCGCGTGAGATACGAAGCCTGTGTGATCAGAGAGAAAGCGCCATAGTTGGGGCTCTTGAAGAAAGTTTGAACCCAACCAATCGTTCCTTCCTGCACCGAACGATTTTGCGTGTTCGCTCCGCCAGTGAACCCGTAGCCCACAAGTTTCGTTGTGGTGCTGCTGGGATCCTGCGAAAACGATTGTCCGTAGTAAGCCCCGCCGTAGTATCCGTAGAACATTGTTTTCGGTGTGACTTGCCACTCGAATCCGGTGATTGCCGAACCGGCTTTCAGCGGAACTGGAAGAAACGGCGACGTGGTGGACGCTTGGCTTACGACCAAGTCTGGTCCGAGACCGTCGATGTAACGGCCGCCGCCATCGCTCCAAAACGCCGTTCCGATCCAGTGGAAGTTTTTCACGAGTTCAAGATTCGCGTTCGCTTCAAATCCGCCAGCGGGCGCGGTATCCGTCGTGCGGCTTGTTCCTCCGATCACCGTCGCGGGTGTGACGAGTTTGAACTCGCTCAACAAGCCGGCGAAATCAAAGTGCCAATTGGTATTGCCGACTTTCGGATCGGCGGCGATTTTGAAAATGAAATCCGGCGCGACGTTGGGCGTTGGCGGAGTGGAAAGCGTGCCGCCGCTGGTTGTGTCCACGGCGCCGACTACGCCCGAGAACGCGGAAGGAGTCGTGGCCGCGCCGCCCACGAGTTGGTCCGCATTTTCAATCGAGAATCCCATCGCCCAGGTATCGTTCGGATGGTAGATGAAGCGAATTTGCGGTTGGCGCGCCCATGTCAACCCGACTTGGTAATTCGTGTCCATGTCCTGGGAGTAAAAGATGTCGCTTGGGTACGGCGACAATCCCTTGCGATTCGGAGTGAGCAGCGACCAGTCCTGTCCGGCGAGAAATTCAAATTCCCCACGCCGGTAATCGACAAAGTAGTTGCGCATACGGAACGTGTTTGAGTTGCTGGTGATGTTGGCGTTGGCCGCGGTGATGCCGAGGAAATCGGCCTCGATATAGCCGGTCACAGTGCCGCTGCCAACCGGCGCATCGATGCGCATTCCCACTCGCGAGTTCTGCGCGCTGAACCGATCTTCGGTGAGACCTGCCATGGGCAGGCTGTTGTTATAAGGAATGCTGCCGAAACTCGACCCGATTCCTGCGCCTGTTCCCGTAGTGCGGAAGACGTCGGTCAAATCGAGAAAACCGAGCGGGGTGAATGTGGCGTCACCTATTTTGAAGCCGAGCGGGCTGTGCTGCTGCGCCGGCGCGCCGTCGGCTGCCAACGTTGCCGCTGAATTTGCCGCCGGCTTTGCTGCTGGAGTTACCGCCGCAGTGGCCGCGGCCGGTGGAACCTCGGCTGGCAAATTGATCGCCGGCTGTGACGGCGGAGCCGAAGCTGCCGACATTGTTTCCGCCGGTCGCGATGCGGATGGCGACGCGACCTGCGCGCTCGGCTGAGCAGAAGCCGAAGCGCCGGGCATTGCGGTTTTCATCGCCGCGATCTCGCGTTGTTGCTCATTGATCTGCGCGGCCTGCTCTTGCATTAAAACTTTCATCTGCTCGATTTCATTCTGAAGCTCGGCGCTAGTAGGGGCTGGACTTACGACGGGCGATGCGGGCCATGTGGCCGCGCTCGCCGGCGTTGATGCGGGAGCGGGCGATGCGGCCGGAGATTTTGTGACCGTGCCGGATGTTGCGCCCGAAGAATTCGCCGATTCATTTCCCGCAGCATTGCTTGAAGAATTGCTCGCAGCATTGCTCGAAGAATTGCTTGAAGAATTCCCCGCCGAATTACTTGACGGATCGCTTGCCGCGCCCGCCTTCGCTCCACTTCCGGAATCGCCCGCGGCCCACATTGCGGGGCACGCCACCAAACTCGAGGCCAACACAAGAGCTGCGAATCTTCGCATTCCACTCCCTCCTCACCCACATGGCAGGTTGCCATGTGCGCCGGAGCTTATGGGCGCTGCGTCAACGGCATGTGAGAGCGGTGTGAATCATGCGTTACAGCCTGTGGGAAAAAACGGAGGTATTTGCAAGTGGCTTGTTTCCCGCATGCAGCGAATACAGTAGGCGTTTCACGCCGATTTCTCTCCGTTGTAATACGCCTGTAACAATTCAGGGCGAAGATGACGCACGAGGAGACACTCCACCGACATGAAAAAGATATTGCTCGCACTCTCGCTCTGTCTGGGAATCGCAGGAATGCTGGCGGCCGATAACCCGGTGCAACTGAACGCTGCGGGCGCAACATTTCCCAATCCGATCTACTCGAAGTGGTTCGAGGAATATCACGCGATGAACGGCAACGTGGAAATCAACTATCAGAGCATCGGCTCCGGCGGCGGAATCCGTCAGTTGATGGCGCACACGGTGGACTTTGGCGCTTCCGACATGCCGATGACGGACCAGCAACTGCAGCAAGCCGGCTTCAAAATCCTTCACTTCCCGACCGTACTCGGGGCAGCCGTGCCGAGCTACAACGTTCCGGGCGTCACCACAGACTTGAAGTTCACGCAGAAGGCGCTGGCTGGAATTTACATAGGCACGATCACCAAGTGGAGCGATCCGGAACTCACGAAAGCCAATCCGGGCGTCTCGCTTCCGAACGCCGACATCGTCGTGGTGCACCGATCCGACGGAAGCGGCACATCGTTCATCTGGACGGATTTTCTATCCAAGGCCAGCGACGATTGGAAAAATAAAATCGGAAGCAATTCATCGGTGAATTGGCCGGTGGGCCTGGGCGGCAAAGGAAACGAAGGTGTCTCCGGGCTCGTGAAGAACACGCCCGATTCGATCGGCTACATCGAGTTGATCTACGCAGTGCAGAACAACATCTCCTACGGCGAAGTGCAAAATGCCAGCGGCGCGTTTGTGAAAGCAAGTTTCGACAGCGTGAGCGCAGCAGCAGCCGGAGCCGCCAAGACCATGCCGGACGATTTCCGCGTCTCGATCACGAATGCTCCGGGCAAGACCGCGTATCCGATCTCCAGCTTTACCTGGCTATTGATTCCCGCGCAGATTCAGGACGCGGGCAAACGCGACATCATCAAAGGCTTCCTGCACTGGATGCTGACCGACGGGCAAAAGGACTGCGCCGGCCTGTCATACGCTCCCTTGCCGGCCCCGGTGGTGACCAAGGAATTGAAGGCCATCTCACTCATTCAGTAGGTATTGGGAACACTCGGGCTAAAACCATGGCGACAGTTTCCGCTACGACATCGATCGGACCCGCGGGCTCCCGTTGGAGTCCGCGGGTTCTGATCGGCCGCTTGCGCAACGGCGACGCAATCGCGCACATGGTGACGCTCGTATTTGCCGCGACGGTTTTGCTGATCACGGTGCTGCTCGTAGGCCAGCTTTGGGTGCACTCGGCGGCATCGCGCACACAATTCGGTTGGCACTTCCTTTGGACCACCACATGGGACCCGGTCTTTGACAACTACGGTGCGCTGACCTTCCTGTACGGCACGGTGGTGACGACGCTGCTGGCTCTGGTAATCGCGGTGCCGCTGGGACTGGGCGCCGCGATCTTCCTATCGGAGCTTGCGCCGCCCAAGATTTCGGCGGCGCTCTCGTTCGTGGTGGATCTTCTGGCCGCAGTGCCGAGCGTGATCTACGGCTTGCTGGCAATTTTTACTTTGTTGCCTCTGCTTTCCACGACCGTCGAACCATTCCTGAAAAAAACGCTGGGATTTCTGCCGCTGTTCCAGGGACCGGCATACGGGGTTGGATTCCTGGCGGCGGGACTGGTACTGGCGATCATGATCGTGCCCTATATCGTTTCGGTGTCGCGCGAGGTGCTGCTTTCAGTGCCGGGCGATCAGCGCGAAGCGGCTTTGGGCTTGGGCGCAACGCGATGGGAAACCACCTGGAAAGTGGTGGTGCCGTACGCGCGAACCGGAATCATGGGCTCGGTGTTTCTATCGATGGCGCGGGCGCTGGGAGAAACGATGGCGGTGACGATGGTCATCGGCAACACGCCAAAAATTTCGGCGTCGTTGTTCGCGCCGGGCTATACGATCGCGGCCGTGATCGCCAACGAATTCACGGAAGCCACGGGCAATCTTTACGTGAGCGCGCTCATCGAGTTGGGTCTGGTGCTATTCCTCCTCACGTTCATCCTGAATGGTTTGGCGCGGTTGATGATGGCGGCCACCCAATCGCGCGGCGGCGGGAGACCCGCGTGAGACTGCGAACGATATGGCGGAAGGGCCTGAGCGCCGTGATGATGAGTTTGACGGGCTTGTGCGCGCTGGTGACGGTGTCGGTACTCGTCGTGGTTCTCGGTTACCTCGCTTGGAACGGCGCAACCGCGCTGCACTGGACCTTCTTCACCAATTTGCCGGCGCCGGTGGGTGAAACGGGCGGCGGGATCGCCAACGCAATCGTCGGCAGCGCGAAGCTGCTCCTGCTGGCCGCGCTGATGGGCGTGCCGATTGGATTGCTGGGCGCGGTGTACCTTGCGGAGTACGCTTCGTCGATCCCCGCTTTCCTGGTGCGATATTCCGCCGATCTGCTGAATGGCGTGCCCTCAATCGTCGTCGGCATTTTCGCTTTCACTCTAGTGGTGATGCCGTTCCATGGTTTTTCAGCGCTGGCGGGCGGCTTCGCGCTGGGCGTAATGATGATCCCCATCATTCTGCGCAGCTGCGAAGATTTTTTGCGCGCCGTGCCGGGATCACTGCGCGAAGGCGCCATGGCCGTAGGCGCGAGCAAGTGGAAAACGATCGTGACCGTGGTTGTGCCCGCAGCTTCCGGGGGAATCATGACGGCGATCCTGCTGGCGCTTTCGCGCGTCGCGGGGGAAACAGCGCCGCTATTGTTCACGGCCTTCGGGAACACTTTCTGGAATCATGGATGGAACAAACCGATTGCGTCGTTGCCAGTCGTCATTTATACGTACGCAATTTCCCCCTATGAAGATTGGCATCGACAAGCGTGGGCGGCGGGGCTGGTGTTATTGGGATTGGTATTGGTCACAAATATCGTGGCGCGGTCGCTGCTGGCGCGGCCGGCGGGTCAGCGGAGATAATATCGATGGAATCCTCTTCGGCGGTGAAAATGGCCCTGGCTAAGGATAAACCCATGACCAGCGTCTCGCTTGGGCCGCATCCGGCGCTTGAAAACTCCGCCGTGCGCGTGAAGGTGGAAGAGCTGAATTTCTACTACGGCAAAGCCCAATCGCTATTCAAGGTGAATCTGCAAATCGCGGCGAATCGCGTGACGGCGATGATTGGTCCTTCGGGCTGCGGCAAATCGACGCTGCTGCGCACGCTCAATCGAATGCACGAAACGATCAGCCACACGCGGTTGAATGGAAAAATTCTGCTCGACGGGCAGGACATTCTTTCGCAGGACGTGACGCGATTGCGGCGAAAAGTTGGCATGGTTTTTCAAAGGCCCAATCCGTTTCCGAAATCGATTTACGACAATGTTGCGTATGGATTGCGGATCAACGGATACGCAGGCTCGTTGCAGGAGCATGTCGAACACAGTCTTCGCCGCGCCGCATTGTGGGACGAAGTGAAAGACCGGCTGAACAAATCGGCGTATTCGCTTTCAGGCGGACAACAGCAGCGGCTGTGTATCGCACGGGCGCTGGCCGTAGATCCGGAAGTGCTGCTGCTCGACGAGCCATGTTCGGCATTGGATCCCGTGAGCACGGCGAAGGTGGAAGACCTGCTGATCGAGTTGAAGCAAAACTGCACGATCGTGATCGTGACGCACAACATGCAGCAGGCCGCGCGGGTGAGCGATTTCACGGCGTTCATGCTCATGGGCGAGCTGATCGAATTTCAACCCACGCCACAGCTTTTCACTACGCCCACCGATCCGCGGACTGAGGCTTACATCACCGGCCGTTTCGGGTGAGGGCGGCTGCGGGCGTTAGCTAGAGCCTGCGAAAATATTGAAGAAACTCGGGAGCCTAGATGCCTCGACACTTTGAACAAGAACTTCAGGAATTAAACGAGCGCGTGCTGTGGATGGCGAGCCTGGCTGAGCGCGCGGTACACGACGCCATGCACGCGGTTCTGGATTCCGACGAGAGCCTGGCGCAAGCCGTGATCGAGCAGGAAAACGTAATCAATGAAATGCAGATCGAAGTCGATGACCGCATCGTGCAACTGGTCGCGCAAGTGCAGCCGATGGCAACGGATTTGCGATTTCTGCTGGCCATGGGGCGGATCAATTCCGATCTTGAGCGCATCGGCGATCAGGCGGTGAACATCGCGCAATCCGCGCTGCGGATTTTGCGGCATCCACGCGTGAAACCGTACGTCGATCTGCCGCGCATGAGCGAACTGGCCGAGGGCATGGTACGCGACAGCATTCGCGCTTTGATTGACCGCAACATTGAATTGGCGCAGGCGGTGCTCACGCGCGACGACATGGTGGATTCGCTGCGCGATCAGATTTTTCGCGAGATGCTGACCTACATGATGGAAAATTCCGCAGTGGTGTTCGCGTCGTTCGAGTTGATATTGATGGCGAAAAATCTCGAGCGCATCGGCGACCACGCTACGAACATCGCGGAAGACGTGATTTACATCGTGCAAGGGCGAGATGTGCGGCACAATGCCATGGATCGGCGATAGCGCGCGGCACAAATTCGGCTTCATGACTCAGCGCGCTATTTCGGATGCGGCATGATGTCAAGCAGGTAGTAGCGGTCTGCTTCGATCACAAAATAGAAACGCCAACTGCGATTCACTCTACCCTGCCAGATAGCCCGAGCTCGATCGTATTTCTTGACGCGTAATGATGGATGACGCCGGTCTTGCAGCAAAAGCGAGAGAGCTTTGAAGGCTTGCTCCTGGACGGGCACGGGCGTTTCCGCGAAGCTCCGCCGGAAACGCTCGCTGTAATAAATCCGCATTCAGGAATGTTTGGTC
Source organism: Candidatus Acidiferrales bacterium (assembly GCA_049790315.1). Taxonomy (GTDB): domain Bacteria; phylum Acidobacteriota; class Terriglobia; order Acidiferrales; family UBA7541; genus DASPOJ01. Next base: position 20,874 of record JBAQYV010000158.1, read on the forward strand.
TTTTTCGTCTTGCGCAACGAGCGGATCAGGGCGGGAACAGATCGGAAGGGCCCGTGGACGCGGCCCGCTCGTATATCTTCGAGGCCATCGGCGAGGCGCTTTTCGATGAGTGCTTTCGGCGTTAGAACCACGCGGTCGCCTTCAAGTTCAACTTCGAGATAGTCGCCCGGCGCGAGGCCGAGTTGGTCGTGAATCCTTTTGGGAATAACCACCTGGCGGCTAACGCCAATTTTTACAGCCACCAGGGAGCGAGCCGACTTGGGTTGTGTTTTCATATATTTGTATTCTATGGCTTTGCGAGGTGTTGTCAACGGGCGTTTCGAGATTCGAGGCACTACGGTGGAGACGAATAAGAAAGGTCAAAATCCCCGCGCAACAGTGACGTATGGCGCACGCCGGCGAACGCGCCGGCCGAGTGCACACTACCTGATGAAAAACAGAAAGTGGTCCTGAAGGGCGAGGACGGCGACGCCGATCGCGGTAAGCGCGATGGTGAGCAGAGTGAGTTGACGCGAGAGAGCGGGATTTTTGGCGTTGCGCTGCACGATGGGGAGGTTGATCAGCGCGCTGGCGACGGAGGCGAGGACAACGCCTTCGCCCGCGAGGCCGGCTTGCATTTTCCCGTGGCCTACCATGTTGGCCGCAGCGGCGGAAGTGCTCGCGCTGCTGACCAAACCGCCTAAGACGCTGATTCCCCAGAATCCGAACTTGCCGAAATAGCGTTCGACCAACGTCGATACGATTTGAATCAGGACGAAGAGGCCGGCGAAGGTGAGAACGCGCTTGAGCGAAACGGGCGATTCGAGTTGAATCGGCGCGGAGACTCCGTTCGCGCCAGCGCGGGCACGCCGGATTGCGCGCCAGGCGAAGAGCAGCGCCACAACGGTCATGGCGATGAGAGGTCCCGCGGCGGAGATGACGGCGGAAGGCGCGAATAGCGCGAGGATCAATAAATTTCGCGCGAACATCGCCACGATGGTGGCCAAGAGCGCCGCCACCGCTATACCGGATGGCATGCCGTCCGCGCCGAGCGGCTTCGCGAGTTCGACCGCGGCGGCGCTGCTATTCACGAGGCCGCCAAGAAAACCGCTGACGTAGAAGCCGCGCCTGCCGTAGAGCTTCAGCAGGAGATAGTTTACGAAGCCGATGCCCGCGATCACGACGACCGTGATCCAAGCTTGGCGGGGATTGATCAGTTCCCATCGATCGATGAACCGATTGGGCAGAAGCGGATAAATCACGAGGCCCAGGAGTCCGAGCAACACGGCGCTGCGAATCTCCGCGGGCTGCAATCCTCCGGCGAATCGATGCAGCTCGACTTTCCACGCGAGCAACATCGTCATGACGATGGCCGCGGCCACAGGCGTGAATAGATGACCCTGACCAGCCAAGACTCCGCCAACGAAAATCACGAGCAATGCCGCCGACGTGGTGGGCTCGATGGTTCGTTCGACCCACAAACTGCGGCCATTGGCCAAGATGACGATGAGAAGGACGCCTACGAACGCGACAACCACAATCGCGGGCGAACAGAGGGCGGCCATGGCGCCGAGCAAGGCCGTGAGCGCAAAAGTACGCGCGCCGAGATCTTTATTCGACCACTCTCTTTCGATTCCAACGAGCAGACCGGTGCCGAGCGCCACGGCCATGCGCGCCGCGACTTCCGACGGCGGGAATCGGGGAACGAGTATCGACGCGTCCACTTCAGCGCCTCCAAGCAAAAGTATATATGCTGGGGCGGCCGGCAAAATACGATATGTGCCAAATAGGAAGATGTCTTTCTTCGCGCAGCGCAGGCGCAAATTTCGCGGGCAGCTCCGATGAGCCGACCAGCGCTGAAAATGCGAAAAGAAAAAAACGGGGACGCACTTCGCGTCCCCGGTGTTGATGAGTCAATCGTGGTGCGGCTTAGCGGTGATGGCCTCCGCCACCGCCGCCGCCGTGGGAACCGCCGCCTCCGCCACCGTGCGATCCACCACCTCCGCCGCCACGGGAGCCGCCGCTTCCACCGGAGCTGCGGGCGCCACTCGGCGCACTGCCGCGGCTGGAACCGCCATAGCTCGCGTTCGGACGGCTTACGACGGGCTGCCGCATATTGAGAGGCGGGCGATAGCCGCCGGAGTTCGAGGGCGTGCGCGCGTTGCCGGATGCCGCAGGCCGCGAGGGCGGCGAGTACGGTTGGTAGCCATTACTACGACCTGTGGCGTCGGCCGCGCCGCGATTGGCGCCGCCAGCGTTGCCGTTTACTCCGCTGGGAGGACGATAGGACGGCGACGAACCGCGATTGGCGCCGGGGTTGCCGGATTCGCTGAAACGGTGCCAGCCTTCGCCAGCCGTCGCCGAGGCCGAGCCGCCGGACCGCGCGACCGATGGCGAACCGGCTGCGCCACTGCGCTCGTCGTTTCCACCGAAGTTCCCGCCGAAGCGAGAACTGGCGGCGGCGTTGCCAGCGAAGCGAGCATTGTTGCTCTGAATGCTCTGGCGCTCCGAAGCGGAAGTTTGATCGAACGAGCGGGAAGCGCCCGCGGTCTGCCGCACAGAGTAGAAATGCTCATTGTTGGCGCGAGACGA
>JBAQYV010000159.1:0-13401 GCA_049790315.1 Candidatus Acidiferrales bacterium
ATCCGGGAAAGAGCGACGATCTCAGGAAACCAGGCGTGGAGATCGTGAGTGGTGATTTGCGCGACCGTGACAGTCTTAACGAGTCCCATCATGGGATGGTTTATATCGTGATGCAAATGCCACTGGGTGCTCCTACTCAAATGGTGCCGCTGATCGACAACGCGATCGGCGCCATCCAAATGAGTGGTGCGAAACGCGTCATCGTGAAGATGGGAAGTGGAAAACCGGCAATCGAGACCAACGTGCCCGCATTTGTCCTGAATCAAATCATTGAGGAAAAAATGCGAGCTTCGCGAATTCCTTTCTCGATTATCCGGCCCACGATGTATCTGGACAATTTTCTGCGCCTCGACATACGCGAACGCATTTCGAGGGATGGCGTGATTGTTTACCCGCTGGCTGCGCATCAGAAAATTGCATGGACTTCGACCGACGACGCGGCAAATGCCGCGCTGACTCTATTGGAAACCGGATCGTTCGGCTGCGACTGCGTTGCGTCCGGGCCAAACGCTGTTGATGGGGATGGCCTGGCGCGGGCCTTTTCGATAGCGCTGAAACGAGAGATCAAATTTCAAAGTCTGCCATTGAACACATTCGAGCAAGCCCTCGATCTGCGGATGGGAGCCGGGATGGGTAAACGGGTGTCTGCAACGCTTCGCTTTATCGAAGACTATCCGGACGAGGCCAGCAAATTCTTGGCTCAGCCATTTAGCCCATCCCCGCAACTTCAACAGTTTCACCCGACCACGATTGAGAACTGGGTAACTGAACACAGTTTGCTGTTCGCTTGATTTGTCGTGCGATTTTAATCTCTCGGCCGTCAGCCATGCCGCGGCCAATGGCCAACGCTCGGACATGGAGGTAAGCGATTCAATGCGCATCGCCAAAAAGCGCCGCCCGAGGACCAAGCCGCCCGAAACGCGTCGCGAAGAATTGATGGATGCCGCACAGCGTCTATTTCTTGAACGCGGCGTCGACTCTACGACGATCGAGCGAATCACATCGGGCGCCGGCGTCGCCAAGGGGACGTTCTACCTCTATTTTTCGTCCAAGGAGGACGTCCTCGCCGCACTTGGCGACCGCTTCGCGAGAGAACTGCTGGGCCGAATAAAAACAGCCGTTGCCGAAAAACCGAAGGAGCGCTGGAAAGAAAAGTTGGGGACATGGGCCAGGACCGCCGTTGCAGGCTATCTTGATTCAATTCGGCTTCACGATATTGTTTTTGGCTTCGATCACGGCCCCCGCCCACCCACGCGAGAGGGTATGACCGACAACATCGTCATCAATCATCTTTCCGGGCTGCTACAGGGTGGGGTTGATGCGGGAGCATGGTCGATCGACGACGCTCATTTCACGGCCGTGTTCCTGTTTAGCGCGCTCCACGGCGTTGTGGATTACGCGTACACCAAGGAAATCCGGCTCAATCGAAGTCGGTTGGCGGACAGGTTGGAACGACTTTGCTTCCGTTCTGTCGGCTTACAGGCGCGCTGAGCGCTCCCCCGGCCGTGATGCGCATCGAGTTGCCGGGCTCTGCGAGCGGATGCTACGATCACCAATTCCCATGCCCCCCGCCCCACATTCCAAACCGCGCGTTGGCGTGCCCTGGCGCGCCGCCTCCGAAGAGGCTAAGAATCAACGACCGAAGATTGACCCGTACCTCGACGCCGTCCGCGCCGCGGGGGGCGAACCGGTGCTACTCTCTCTTGATCAGTCGCCTGAGCAACTGAAGAGTGTTGCGCAAGGGCTGGACGCGTTTGTCCTCCCTGGCAGCCCGGCCGACGTGGATCCGGCCCGCTACGGCTCAGCAAAACACAAAGAGACTGCGGATGCCGACGCGGCCCGCGAGCGCATGGATTCCACGCTTCTGGATCACGCGCTGGCAACGCACAAACCAGTGCTCGCGATCTGCTACGGCACGCAGCTTCTGAATGTCTACCTGGGAGGCAGTCTGGTGCAGGATCTGCCCGACGAACGCCCTGGGCCAATCCGGCACGACCGCGAAGACAACGCACCCGATTCGGTTCATCCAGCGCGCATCGAGAGCGGCCGCGTCGCGGAGCTCGCGCGGAACGCGGGAATGAATGCAGCTGCGGAACTCGTCGTGAACAGCTCGCATCACCAGGCGGTGCTCGAACCGGGCCGCGATCTGCGCGTTACCGCGCACGCGACCGACGGCACGATAGAGGGTGTGGAATATACCGGCGCAGAAGACTGGATAGTCGGCGTGCAGTGGCACCCAGAGCGAATTTCGGACAAAGTGAGCGGCGCTGAACTTTCGCGCGCGTTATTTCGTGAACTGATCTCAGAATCCGCGTCGCGCCGGTCGAAGCGAACGGCTGATTAGAAGCAACAATAAAAACGACAAGCACCGGGGCGGCGCGATCCCGGCATCTGAGAAATTCCCGCGCACAACCATAGGAAATAGAGAGGAACCGAATGATCTCATTGGCAGGTAAAGCGGCACTGGTAACCGGCGGCTCGCGCGGAATCGGCGCGGCAACCGTGAAGTTGTTCGCGCAGGCGGGAGCCGACGTGGTTTTTAGTTACAACCGCAGTCGCGAATCCGCCACGCAGGTGGAGCAGGAGGCGCGCAAGCACGGCACGCGTGTGGAATCTCTGAAAGCCGATCTCGGGCGTATGGCCGACGCCAAGCGTCTTGTCGGCTATACGATTGAGCGCCTGGGGCGTCTCGATATTCTGGTGGCGAATGCCGGCGTCTGGAACGCGGTGGACGCGCCGATCGAAAAACTCACCGAGCGCGAATGGGACGACATGATGCGTGTGAACCTGAAGAGCGTTTACGATGTCACGCATTTCGCCTCGGCGAAGATGATCGCGCAGCGCTCCGGGCGAATCATCGGCCTGAGCTCCACCGCGGGGCAACGCGGCGAGGCCTTTCATTCCCATTACGCTGCCACCAAGGGCGCCATCATCAGCTTCGTGAAGGCGCTCTCCACGGAATTGGCGCCGCACAACATCCTCGTGAATTGCGTCGCCCCCGGCTGGGTCGATACCGATATGTCGAAGTCTGTGCTGGACAACAAGGAAGGCTTGAAGTTCGCCACGTCCGTCATTCCGCTTCGCCGCGTCGCCAAGGCTGAAGAAGTTGCCGGCGCAGTGCTGTTTCTCGCATCGGACCTGGCAACCTTTATCACCGGCGAAGTGCTCAATGTAAATGGAGGATCGGTTTTGTGCGGATGAGCTTGCGGATTGCGGCGATCGCGTTAGTGGCGCTGGCTCTGGTGGCCGCTCCGCGTCCGGGCTGGGCGCAGGGAGATGAAGAGATGATGCCCGAGCAAAGCGCGGCGAAAGCCAAAGCATTGTTGCAACAGGAAATCGCGGCGCTGGGCGGCCCGGCATATCTCAGCGTGCACGATTATGTTTGCGAAGGGCGCCTTGCGGAGTTCGCCCACTCCGGGGACATCAACGCCTTTCCGCCCTTCAAGGATTTCTGGATTCTGCCCGACAAGAACCGCACCGAGTGGGACAAGAAAGCCACGATCGTCGATTTGTTCGTCGGCAATCAGGCATGGTCGCTCGATCGCAGCGGCGTAAACAGCAAATCGGCTGAAGAAATCGCCGACTTCCAGAACCAGGTTAAAACCGATATGGACAACGTTCTGCGCTTTCGCCTCAAAGAAGACGGCATGACCTTTCGCTATGCCGGTGCGGACATCGTCGACCTCGAACAGGTGGATTGGGTTGAATTGGTGGACCGCGACGACACCACGCTGCGCTTCGCGCTCGATGCCTCCACGCACCTGCCCATTCGCTACGAAGTGATCACGCGCAATCCCGTAACGCGTGAACGCAGCGAGAAGGACACGCTCTATTCCGAATATCTGCCGATAGATGGCGTAAATACGCCTCGCAAAATCCAGCAGTCGCAGGATGGCCGCGAGATTTACGCCGCGTCTTACAACGACTGCCAATACAACACCAACCTTGACCCGAACCTTTTCACCAAGAAATCCCTCGAAGACCGCTATGCACAGGAACCCAAACCGAAGAATGAAAAGAAAGCGCCGCCGACACACCCAACTCCCACGCACTGAGCGCAATACGCCACCCCAATCGCCGGACGACGCGACTCGTGAGACGTTGAGTGGCATTTCGAATCGTGTATCCTCATGCCATGAACAACCTCGAAGGAAAAGTCGCGCTGGTTACTGGCTCAAGTCGAGGAATTGGGCGCGCGATCGCGTTGGCGCTTGCAAAGGCTGGAGCGAATATCGTGGTCAACTTCGGGAGCCGCGCGGCGGAAGCGGCGATAGTGGAGTTGGAGATCCGCCGCATGGGGCGGCTGTGCGTCAGCATTCAGGCCGACGTGTCATCCGCTGGCGAAGTTGAGCGCTTAGTGAAAGCGAGCGAAGAACGCCTCGGGCCGATCGACATCCTCATTAACAACGCTGGCATCTCTCGTCCGCAACCTGCCGAAGAAATTACCGAGAAAGATTGGGACCAGACGATCGGCGCCAACCTGAAATCCTGTTTCTTGATGACGCAAGCTGTGCTGCCGGGCATGCGCGCCCGCAAGTGGGGTCGCATCGTCAACTTATCCTCGGTCGCGGCGCAGGTCGGAGGAGTCGTGGGACCTCACTACGCCGCATCGAAAGCCGGCATCCTCGGACTAACCCACTTTTATGCGCAGCTATTGGCGAAGGAAGGAATCACAGCGAATGCGATTGCGCCGGCACTTGTGGAAACCGAGATGGTGACGGCGAATCCGAACGCGCGGCCCGATCGCATCCCGATCGGCCGCTTCGGCTTGCCGGAGGAAGTCGCGGAGGTAGCAACCATGCTCGCCGGGAACGCTTACATCACCGGACAGACGATCAACGTCAATGGTGGTTGGGTGATGAGCTGATGGCCGTCTAATGTTGGGAATTACGAACCGCGAAAAAATATGTGCCCGAGTCGGCGGCGGCGACTCGGGCACCTGTTGCTGACCAAACGAACGACTTTCGGACCGATGCTTTAGCTGACGCTCTCTACTGAGCGGCGCAATCCAAACCATTCGCGACGCTTCACAAAGAACAATGCGCACAGTCCGATCCCCAGAAGCGCCATCGCGCCGGGTTCCGGAGTCTGGACCATGAATTCCTGCCCGTAGTTACCCACGTCGGGGGTGAGGATCTCCCATCCTTGGCCAGTGAAACCTGCATCCACCGCGGCTTGCGCGTCGGCCAGCAAAGTCGATGCGCTGTCCGCGCCCGTGAACGGATCGGAACCACCGCTCAGACTCCAGATCGCCCATTGATCTGCCGCGATCGCAGTCTGGTCGGTAGTATCCTGCGCCTGCGTCAGAAGCCAGGCAAATTCCTGGTAAATGAACTCGGTCGAAGCATTGCTCCCGGTGTACTGATACGTGGAGCTGTAGTTCGCCGTGTTCGTCAGTGGTGTGATCACCGCGTTCCAGGTGTCCCCACTAACGATGTCGTGACTGAAATCCACGCAGTAGAACTCGGCGGATTGACCATTCAACGTTCCGCCGTACGGAGGAATGCCATATCCATCGTTGGCAAATGCGTAGCTTCCGTTAAACACGACAACGCCATCGGCAAAAGCGGAAGGGGCCATAAACATTAAGACGCCAGCCGCGAGAAGCATAAACTTTTGGTAACTCTTCAAGGTACCCTCCGGTTTTGCTGCCCCTCAATTCTGCTGCAGGCGCCTCTTAAAACCCATGGTACCTCGCTCTCAATTACGCAAGTACCTGAGCTCTGGGAGTACTAGTCCTTCCTGAGCCATGAATTGCGTGCTCGGTGTCCTGGGTCGTCGCGGAGCGGAAAACGTGCGGATTCCGAGTCTGTTTCAGACCCGAAGAGCGCCGCTTAACTCGCCGAAGAAGGTGGAAGCAGGCGGTATCGCGCTATACTAGCTAAATGCCTTGGGCCCAAACTGACGCTTCGTCGCAGCTCGCGATGCATGCAACCACAGTTTTGTGCGTGCGCCGCGACAACAAGGTCGTGTTGGCGGGCGACGGCCAAGTGACCCTGGGCGATCATGTAATGAAACATACGGCGAAGAAAATTCGCCGTCTGTTCGAGGGCAAAGTCCTCGCCGGCTTTGCGGGTTCCACGGCCGATGCACTCTCGCTTTTCGAGCGGTTTGAGGGCAAGCTCCAGGAATTTCACGGAAATTTGCAGCGCGCCTCGGTCGAGCTGGCTAAGGAATGGCGGAAGGATCGCGCCCTGCGCCACCTCGAAGCTCTACTCGTGGTCGCCGACTCGAAAGGCACATTTTTGCTTTCCGGCAACGGCGACGTCATCGAACCTGACGACGGCCTGTGCGCCATAGGCTCCGGCGGACCCTACGCACTGGCTGCCGCTCGCGCTCTTGCGCGTCACTCCAAATTGGGCGCTAAGGAAATCGCGCAGGAAGCCATGCGCGTCGCCAGCGAAATCTGCATCTATACGAACGGAAACGTCACGATCGAGGAACTCTAAGGCAATCGACCCATGGTGATCTATCTTCCTGGTGAACAGCGCGAGCCGGAACCCGAGCCGCAGCCGTCATTCGACGAGCTGACGCCGCGGGAAATCGTCGCTGAGCTTGACAAATACATCGTCGGACAGGCCGCGGCGAAGCGCGCTGTAGCTATCGCGCTGCGCAATCGCGTTCGCCGCCAAAAACTTCCCGCGGAATTGGCCGAAGAAATTCTGCCCAAGAATATTCTGATGATCGGACCAACCGGCGTGGGCAAAACGGAAATCGCGCGCCGCTTGGCTCGCTTGGCGGGCTGCCCATTTGTGAAGGTCGAAGCCTCGAAGTACACCGAAGTCGGCTACGTCGGCCGCGACGTCGAATCCATGGTGCGCGATCTGGTCGAAACCTCGATCGACATGATCCGCGAAGAGAAGCTCGACGAAGTGGCCGAGCGCGCCGATCAAACCGCCGAAGAGCGCGTGCTCGATCTATTGCTGCCGCCATCGCCGCCGCAATCGCCGTCATCGCCATCGTCGCCGTCCCCGATAGCGCCTGAGATTCCGATTTCATCCGGAATCGCGCCCGCGGATTCTGTGCGCCGTGAGCCGGCCGACCGCACTCGTGAAAAATTGCGCGCGCAATTGCGCGAAGGCAAGCTCGATCAGCGCATGGTCGAAGTCGAAGTCCGCGAGCGCGCCATGCCCAGTTTCGAGATCATCACAAACCAAGGCGTCGAGGAAATGGACGTCAACGTAAAGGACATGCTTTCCGGGCTTTTCGGCCAGCAAAAGAAGAAACGCAAGATGACCGTGGCCGATGCCTTCGAGTACCTGATTCAGGAGGAAGAAAATAAACTGATCGACATGGATCAGGTCACTCGTGCGGCGGTCGAGCGCGCGGAACAAATGGGCATCATCTTCATCGACGAAATCGACAAAGTTGCCGGCCGCGAATCGGGGCACGGCCCCGACGTTTCCCGCGAAGGCGTGCAGCGCGACATTCTGCCCATCGTCGAAGGCACCACCGTAAATACGCGCTACGGCATGATTCGCACCGACCACATCCTGTTCATCGCCGCCGGCGCGTTCCACGTTACCAAGCCTTCCGATCTGATCCCCGAACTCCAGGGGCGCTTGCCCATCCGCGTCGAGCTTTCTCCGCTGCGCGAGGAAGATTTCGTCCGCATCCTCACCGAGCCGAAAAACGCGCTGCTCAAGCAGTACACCGCGCTGCTCGAAACCGAAGGCGTAAAGCTCAGCTTCACCGACGATGCCGTCGCCGCCGTGGCGCGCTTCGCCGTGCAAGTGAACGAGCAGACCGAAAACATCGGCGCGCGCCGCCTGCACACCATCCTCGAACGCCTGCTCGACGAAATTTCTTTCGAGGCGCCCGAATTGAAAAAGAAAAATGTAAAAGTAGACGGCGCCTACGTTGCGAAGCAGCTCGCCGAAATCGTAAAGAACCAGGACCTCAGCCGGTATATCCTCTGACGGCTCGCCAAGCGTAAATGCGCGCCTCGGCTTCTGACATCACACGATCACTTAACTTGGCGCCGCGCGCATCGAACCGTGGATTGCGTAAAAAATCGGACTCTCGCCCGCGCATCATGCGCCATACAGCAATCGCGTTAGTTCTTGCACTCGCGGCTCTCGCCTTTTCCGCCTGTGGCGCTCCCGGTGAACCCCAGCCTCCGAAGCCGGTCGTGCCGCAACCGATCGCCGATCTTGCGGCGCATCAACAGGGCGACACCGTCATCCTCACATTCACATTGCCCACCCGTTCGACCTCAAATGAAGATCTCGGCGGCCTTCCCACCGTTCAGATTTACCGCGGCATCCTCCCCGCCGGCCAACCCGCGCACAAAATGACCACGCACCTGGTCTACACGATTCCCGCGGCGTTGGTGGACACCTATCTCTCCGGCGGCCATCTGGAATTTCGCGACCCTTTTCAAGCGGACGACATCGCGCGCCAAGCCGGTGCGACGATGATTTATATGGTTCGCACGAGCGCCTCGCGCCGCCACGATTCCGCTGATTCGAACATCGCCGAAGCGCACATTTACGCCGTGCCCGATCCGCCCGCCGCGCTTCACGCCACCGTTACTGAACACTCGATCCAGCTCGCGTGGCAAGCGCCTAACGGCGGAGCAACGGTCGCAGGCTATCGCGTGTACCGCGGAGAGCTTGCGCCGGATTCTCCGCCGTCCGAGATCGATCCCGCCAAAATGAAATTCGCTTCTCCGCTCGCGCTCGCGGGCCCGGCGTCGGACACCGCGTTTGACGACCCGCAATTCGAGTTCGGCCGCACGTACGTTTATATCGTCCGTAGCCTCGCGCAGTATGGGCCGGACGCGGTGGAATCCGCCGATTCCGCGCCCGCCATCGTGACGCCGCGGGACATTTTCCCGCCTGCCGCCCCGCGCGGCCTCGAAGCGATTTACGTGCCGGCAACCGCCGGCACTCCCGCCGACATCGAACTTTCGTGGGACATTAGCCCGGAATCGGACTTGGCTGGTTACAACGTGTACCGGAGTGAACAACCGGGCACACGCGGCCAGAGATTGAACCCGGAATTATTGCCCAGCCCGGCATTTCGTGATATTGAAGTGGTCGCCGACAAGCATTACTTCTACTCGGTTTCCGCCGTCGATCGGGTTGGCAATGAAAGCCCGCTAAGCTCCGCGGTCCCCGCAGAAGTACCGGCGAATTCGCCGTAGGCAGCTTCACGTTTCTGTAGCGGAGGCCTTTAGGCCTCCATCTTCAAGGCACCGCAAAACAACCGGCCTGCGCGGAGCGCATTGCCCGAATAGAAAGGCGTAAAGATGACCCGGACCCAGCTTTCGGGCATAGAGAGATTTTTCTCGCTACGCGGCGCCACGCTGCGCACCGGAATCTTCACGGGCGTATCCCTTTCTGTGGTGCTGACGGCCTGGGTGCTGGTCGCCAATCGCGTCGCTCAATTGGAATCTTTCGCCTTTGAGCGGAATTGCGCCGCCGTCGGAGCGCTCCTGGTCCTGATGGCCGTTCCGCTCTGCCGGTTCGTGTCGTCTCCCCGCGCGCTGTTCATTTCCGGCGTGGTCGCCTGGTCGATTTTGACCGTCACCTATATGGGCTTGGAGATGTTTTTTCCGCACCTTGACGACGGTCGCATGGGCGCCTTGCAACTGTTCATCCTCGGCGCAACCTCCTACGGACTTCTCGCCGCGATCGGATGGGTCGTAGGCCTGATTCGCATCGCGCGCCACCAGCACGTAGTGGTCGCCCGCCGCCACCATCCCTAACCCAGGGTCAATCGCACTTAGTTAGTTAATGTAGCGCCAGGACGCAGCCCGGCATCTCCGTCCGCCCCTCTTTGCCGGCCAGCAAATCTTAATTATCGTTCAGTCGAAAAGTTAAATTGAAAATCCCGTGTAAGTAATTTCGGTGACCTGCACCGGGCCCGCTGGTTTATCACGCCGATAAACTATGTCCGGCGTATACTGCGTCTCACAAATGCCACTGGCGAATGGCACCAAACTCGGGCCTTACGAAATCGTTGCCCCGCTCGGCGCGGGCGGCATGGGCGAAGTCTACCGCGCGCGCGACACGCGGCTCGATCGCGAAGTCGCCATCAAAATCCTCCCCGCGCATCTTTCATCCGAACCCCAGCGCCGCGAACGCTTCGAGCGCGAGGCACGCGCTGTCTCCGCATTGAATCATCCCCACATCTGCGCGCTTTATGACGTCGGCCGCGAAGGCGACACCGATTACCTGGTGATGGAACTTGTCGAAGGCGAGACGCTCGCCGCGCGCATCGAAAAAGGCGCGTTGCCCCCCGACCAGGTCCTGCGCCTCGGTTCGGAAATCGCCGACGCTCTCGATAAAGCGCACCGCCTCGGCATCACTCACCGCGATCTAAAACCCGGCAACATCATGCTCACGAAATCAGGAATCAAGCTCCTCGATTTCGGCCTCGCAAAATTCTCTGCGCCCGCCGCCGTGGATACGCCCGCCAGCGCCGAAACGATGCTCACCACGAAACTCCCCGGCGCAGCGAAGCAACCGCTGACGGCCGAAGGTAGCATCGTCGGCACATACCATTACATGGCCCCCGAGCAGCTCGAAGGCAACGAGGCCGACGCCCGTTCCGACATTTTTTCCTTCGGCGCCGTGCTTTACGAAATGGCCACGGGCAAAAGAGCCTTCGACGGCAAGACCACCGCCAGCGTAATCGCCGCTGTTCTCGCCGCCGAGCCTGCTCCTATCTCATCGCTTCAGCCGATGACCCCGCCCGCGCTCGAGCGCCTCGTGAAAATCTGCCTGGCGAAAGATCCCGATGAGCGTTTCCAAAGCGCCCATGACCTCAGTCTGCAACTCAAATGGATCTCCGAAGCCGGTTCGCAAGCGGGCGTCGCCGCGCCGGTCGTCGCGCATCGCCGCAGCCGCGAAAGAATCGCATGGGCGCTCGCCGCGATCGCTGGCGTGGCACTGCTCATTGCCACCGCTTTGGCCTTCGTGTACGTTCGCCCTTATCTCAACCAGCCCAAGCCGAACGTCACGCGCTTTCCCATCACGCCTCCGTCCGAAGTTGTGAATATTACTGCGATAAGCCCCTCGCCCGACGGCCGTCTCTTGGCCTTTGTAGGCATCACCAAGGATGGAACGCGACAAATTTGGTTGCGGCCGCTCGATAATCTTGCAGCTCAGCCATTGCCGGGAACCGACGGCGCGGTATCTATTTTTTGGTCCCCCGATAGCCGCTACTTGGCCTTCTTTGACGCCACCAGCCTGAAAAAGGTGGCTATCTCCGGGGGATCTCCGCAGACGCTCTGCGGTGCGGCGGGGGCGGGAGGTTCTGGCGGAAGCTGGACCGATGGGGTGATTATCTTCGGTACTTCACTTGGCGACCGGCTCTGGAAAGTTTCCGAGGCTGGTGGCGTGCCCAGTCCGCTGACCACCCTCGACCGGTCGCTGGACGAAATCGGGCACGGCTATCCCTGGTTCCTCCCGGACGGCCGGCACTTCCTTTACGCTTCCAATCGCTCCTCCGCAATCGGGGAACTGTGGATTTGCGTCGGCTCGCTCGACTCAAACGAAACCAAATGCTTGCAGAAGGCCAATTCGCCCGCTGAATACGCCGCCCCGGGCGACCTGCTCTACTTGCGGGGCGCGACGCTCATGGCTCAGCCGTTCGATGCCCACCGTTTGGTTCTCACCGGCGACGCCGTCCCTGTCGCCGAGAATGTGCAGCCTTTTGCGGGCCCGACGCCGCTCGAAAGGAGACAATCTTTTTCGGTATCTGAAAACGGCATCCTCGCTTACGTCGCCGCGGGAGCTCCCGCGCAGACCGAGCTTCAGTGGTTTGATCGAAGCGGAAAGAAACTCGGAGCGCTCGGGCAGCCCGCCACGTATTGCTGCCCGGCTCTTTCCCCTGACGGCACGCGACTTGCCGTGGACATCGTGGATCCGAAACTCGGCACCCGGGATATTTGGCTCTTCGACCTGAAGCGCGCCACGGCTTCCCGGTTTACTTTCGATCCTACCGACGAAGTCAGCCCTCTTTGGTCCCCAGACGCCAGCCAAATCCTGTTTACCTCGACACAAACGGGACACCGGGAAATTTACCAAAAGGCGGCCGGCGGCCTCGGCGATTCCCAGCTTGTCTTCGCATCCAAGGATCAACAGAAAAGCGTTGACGACTGGTCCGCCGACGGCCGCTTCGTCGTATACGACGATACCGGTGCACCGACCAACCTTTGGATCTTGCCGCTCTTCGGCGACCGCAAACCTTCTCCTTTTGTGGAGGGCCCATACGACGCTAGGGAAGCGTTCTTCTCGCCCAACGGCCGCTACGTCGCCTACGCTTCAAACGAGTCGGGAAGCTACGAGATATACGTCCAGACGTTTCCGGATCGCACCGGCAAATGGCAGGTTTCCACCGCCGGCGGAACGCACCCCCGGTGGCGGCGCGATGGCAAGGAACTCTTCTTCGTTTCCGGCCGACAGCTGATGACCGTGGACGTGAACACCGGTACGCCGCAGTTTCAGGCTGGCATTCCCAAGCCTCTCTTCGAAGCGGATTTTCTGTCCGGCAGCTATTCGCCGTC
Organism: Candidatus Acidiferrales bacterium; assembly: GCA_049790315.1. Taxonomy (GTDB): domain Bacteria; phylum Acidobacteriota; class Terriglobia; order Acidiferrales; family UBA7541; genus DASPOJ01. The sequence goes on from JBAQYV010000159.1 coordinate 12,518, forward strand.
GGTCTACGCTGTGACCGCCGACGGCCAGCGCTTCCTCGCCGTCACCACCGCCGAGCAACAATCCATTTCTCCCATCACCGTAGTCACCAATTGGCCTGCGGCTCTCAAACCATGACCCTCGCGCCGACAACTAAGCTCGGGCCTTACGAAATCGTCGCTCCCGTTGGCGCGGGCGGAATGGGCGAGGTCTACCGCGCGCGCGACACTCGCCTCGGCCGCGATGTAGCGATCAAAGTCCTGCCCGCTCATCTTGCCGACCGGCCCGAACTGCGCGAGCGATTCGAGCGCGAAGCCCGCGCCATCGCCAGCCTGAATCATCCGCACATCTGCACGCTTCACGATATCGGCCGCCAGGGAGATACCGATTATCTCGTGATGGAGCTTGTGGAAGGTGAGACGCTCGCGCAACGGCTGCTTAAAGGGCCGCTCCCCATCGAGCAAGTCTTGCAGTACGCCATCGAAATCGCGGACGCTCTCGACAAAGCTCATCGCAACGGCATCACCCACCGCGATCTGAAACCCGGCAATATCATGCTCACCAAATCCGGCGTGAAGCTGCTGGACTTCGGCCTCGCGAAGCTCACTCGTGAACCGCTCGCGACCAACGCCACTGTCACCACGCTGCCGGCGCTCGACCGCACCCTCACGGCCGAAGGCAGCATCGTCGGCACGCTGCAATACATGGCGCCTGAGCAGCTCGAAGGCAAAGAAATTGACGCGCGCACGGACATCTTCGCCTTCGGCACAGTGGTCTACGAAATGGCCGCGGGAAAGCCGGCCTTCGAGGGCAAAAGCCAGGCGAGTTTGATCGCGAAAATTCTTGAGGTCGATCCGCCGCCCATCTCTTCGCTTCAGCCCATGACGCCGCCCGCGCTCGACCGCGT
>JBAQYV010000160.1:0-7061 GCA_049790315.1 Candidatus Acidiferrales bacterium
GGCGATTTGAAAACCGTGACGCAACGCGCGCCCACGTGCGACGAATTGGCCGGACTGGAATTCGGATGGAAGATCGCGAAGCACGTGAAATCGAACGCCATCGTTTTCGCGCGCGCGGGGCAGACGTTGGGTGTCGGCGCGGGGCAAATGAGCCGCGTGGATTCCGTGAAAATCGCGATCATGAAAGCGCAGCTATCCCTCGTGGGCAGCGTGGTGGCGTCGGACGCTTTTTTCCCGTTCGCCGACGGCGTGGAAGAGTCCGCGCGCGCGGGCGCAACTGCCGTGATTCAGCCGGGCGGCTCAGTGCGCGATGCCGACGTGATTGCCGCGGCCGACCGGCTCGGATTGGCCATGGTGTTCACTGGCATGCGCCATTTCCGACACTAATAAGGCCGCGTAAGAGCCATTCGTACGCCGCCGCGCGGCCGTGTGGCATCTGGGAACCAGAAAGACCTTGCAGGCATCATAATTAAGCGCGCGTCCGGGGTTGGCTCTTGGCCCGCGCGCCGCGCCCAGGGAATCGATGCAGCAAAGTTTGACGCTGTTCCGCTGCATAAAGGATAATCTTCGATTCGGTGACCTGATGAAACTTAGCTCCTACCTTCTGGCGATTTCGCTTGTGGTTCCCGCCGGTGCGCTGGCAGCGCAGGAAACGCCGCGCGCTCCGATAGTTCCGCCATTGTCAGCGGCACCCGCGAGTGCGCCTGCAAGCACGTCCGCAAACGCGCCGGCTTCGTCGAGTGCCGGGACCGCGGGCGCACTGACGCCGCAAGCGCGCGCGACGGCGTATTTCGACTTCACGATCGGTCACTATTATCAGGTGGAGTACGAAGTCACGAGCAGCAGCGACGACGCCGATCAAGCCATCGATTACTTCAAGAAAGCGTTTGAGCTCGACCCTGCAAGCGACGTGATCGGCGAGCAACTGGCGGAAATGTATTTTCAATCGCAACGCATCCGCGACGCGGTGCTGGAAGCGCAAACGATTATTCAGCGCGATCCCAACAATCTGGGCGCGCGGCGCCTTTTGGCACGCATCTACGTGCGCACGCTCGGAGATTTGAGCGGATCCGCGAATCAGCGCGACACCGTGCAGCTCGCCGCCGATCAGTACAAGGAAATTCTGCGTCTGGACCCAACGGACACGGATTCCGCGCTATGGTTGGCGCGTCTCGATCGCTTGCAGAACAAGCCCGACGATGCCGAGCACACGTTGCGCGATATATTGTCGCGCGATCCGGAAAACGAAGGCGCTATCGAGCAATTGACGCAGCTTTTGCTAGACCAGCAGCGCGGCGGCGAGGCGATCTCCATGCTTGAAGGCATTCTCTCGCGCGGGCCGTCTCCGCAACTTTACGATTTGCTCGGCGACGCGCAAACGCAACAAGGCGATGTCGCGAAAGCGGAAGACGCTTACCGGCATGCGGTCGAATTGGATCCCGACGATACAAATCATCGAAGCGGCCTGGCTCAAGCGCTGCTTTCCGAAAATAAATATTCAGAAGCATTGGAGCAGTATCAGCATCTGGCGGAACTGGATTCTTCCGATCCCGACAACTATCTGCGTATGGCGGAAATTTACAAGGAACTTCACCAACTGGATAAGGCCGAACAGAATGTTTTGGAGGCCGAGAAGCGCGCGCCGGGGAACTTGGAAGTCGTCTACGTGAAGTCCGCGATTTATGAAGCTGAAGCGCGCTTTGACGACGCTATCCGCACACTTTCCGACGCCGTCGCCGGCGTGAAGTCCCAATCCGAAGTTACGCCATCGCGCCGCCGCACGCTGGCCGTACTGTACGAGCAACTCGGCACGCTGTACCGTGAAAATCAAAATTACGCGGCGGCCGAAAACGCTTATCAGGAATTGGCGCAACTCGGCTCCGAAGAGGATCATCGCGCCGATCTTTTGCTGATCGATACATATCGGGCGGCGCGCGATATGCCAGACGCGCTGGACACGGCCAAGAAAGCCTTGGAGCATTATCCGGGCGATCGTGAAGTTTTGACGGAGCAAGCTCTGCTGCTCGGTGAAAACGGACAGATCGACGATTCGGTCGCTGCTTTACGCAAACTGCTCGACGGCAAGCCGGAGGACGATCTCGAAATTCAATTCGATCTCGCGCAGGTTTACCAGCAAGGCCAGCGCTACGCCGACGCGGAACAGGCGGCCCATGCGGCCGCGGCCGCGGCGACCAAGCCAGCCGAGCAGGAAATGGCCGGGCTTGTGCTCGGCGGAGTTTACGAGCGCGAGAAAAAATACGATCAGGCTGAGGCCCAATTCAAATCCGTGCTGGCGCTCGATCCGCACGATGCATCCGTGCTGAATTATTACGGCTACATGCTGGCGGATCGCGGCCTGCGTTTGGATGAAGCGACTTCCCTGATTCAGCGCGCGCTGGCGGAGGATCCGAACAACCCCGCATATCTCGATAGCCTGGGCTGGGCCTACTACAAGCAGAACAAATTGCCCGAGGCCGAACAGCAGCTGCGCAAGGCGCTCAGTTTCGACGGTAACGATCCGACCATTTTGCTGCACATGGCGGATGTTTATTCAAAGAGCGGCCAAACCGACCTGGCCGTGGCCGAATATCAGAAATCGCTCGATGAATGGCACCATGAGCTTCCCGCGGACGTCGAGCCAGATCGCGTCGCCGAGGTCGAGCAGAAGCTCTCAACCTTGAAGCGCCACGTGGCCGAGCAAAAGGCGCCGGCCGAAACCGCCAAGCCCTAGTAGAATAGCCGCCCATGCTTGGAATCACTCTACCGGCCTTTGCCAAGGTCAATTTGCGCCTCGATATAATCGGGCGGCGGGCGGATGGCTTTCACGAGCTGCGCACGATCTTCCAAACAATTTCGCTGCACGACACTCTGCGCCTGGAATGGATTCGCGGCGGAGCGATCGAGCTTGAGATCACGGGCAACGCGGCATTGGCTTCGGAATCGCCGCGCACAAATTTGGTGTACCGCGCGCTTGCGGCGATGCGCGCGGAACTCGGCATCGCGCGTGGCGTGCGCGCGCGTCTTGAAAAGCGCATCCCCGCCGGGCGCGGCTTGGGCGGCGGATCAAGCGACGCGGCCGCGGCTCTTGTGGGATTGCTGCGCCTCGCGCCCCGCCGCATTCCGCTTGCGCGCTTGGTTGAAATCGCGTCGGAACTCGGCTCCGACGTGCCGTTTTTCTTGTTCGGCGGGCGCGCCGCCGCGCTTGGCCGCGGCGAGCAATTACTGCCGCTGCCGGACGGTCCCGCGCGCGGAGTGCTCGTAATTTCGCCGCGCTCGATCTCGGTCGCCACGCGCGACGCCTATTCCTGGCTTGTGCTGCCACGCGCCCGAAAGCGCGCTGCCCGATCCGCGCGAGGCGCCGTGCTTCGATTGACAAACCCCCGCGTGGCCTCTAGACTTATCGAGTTCTGCGCTCTCTGCTGGAGCCCGCAGGAAGCCCCTCTCTCGAACGATTTTGAGCGAGCGGTTTTCAAGCGGCACCCCCTGCTGGGCCGTATCAAGCGGGAATTGCTTCAGCGTGGAGCGGAAGATGCTGCGCTGGCGGGTAGCGGTTCGGCGGTGTTTGGAGTTTTCCGAAACCCAGCGCAGGCGCGTCGAGCCGCCCATTGGTTTCCGAACGAAGAGGTTTTCGTCTGTTCCACAGTCACGCGGAAACAGGTGCGCCGCGCTCTGGGCGAACCGGTGGCCGTCTGATTTTTAGATGTAACGGAACAGGCTTAATTTCACAACTGTGATTGACGACAAATTCAAGATTTTCGCCGGCAGCGCCAACGTGCGTTTGGCTCAGGACATTTGCAAGCACGCGAGCGTCGAATTGGGCCAGGCCAAGCTCGGCAAGTTCAGCGATGGCGAAACCTATTTTCAGATTCTTGAGAATGTGCGCGGCGCCGATGTGTTCGTCGTGCAGCCATGCTCGAATCCCGGCGATTTCCATCTGATGGAATTGCTGATGATGATCGATGCGTTCAAGCGCGCCTCCGCGTGGCGCATCACGGCGGTGATTCCGTATTACTGCTACGCGCGCCAGGACCGCAAGGACAAGCCGCGCGTCCCGATTTCCGCAAAGCTCGTCGCGGATTTGCTTGAGACCGCGGGAGCCAATCGCGCGCTGACGCTCGATTTGCACGCGCCGCAGATTCAAGGTTATTTCAACGTGCCGGTGGACCATCTTTACGCCGCGCCGGTGATGGTCGAATATTTTCGGCAGAAGAAACTCGGGCCGCTCACCGTGGTTTCACCGGATGCCGGCGGCGTGGAACGTGCGCGAGCATTCGCGAAACGTCTGGATGCGCCGTTGGCCATCGTGGATAAGCGGCGCGTGGACATCGACGTGAGCGAAGTGATGCACTTGATCGGCGACGTGCGCGGAACCACGACGCTCGTGGTAGACGACATCATTGACACCGCCGGCACGCTGGTAAAGACAGCCGAAGCCTTGCTGGCCGCGGGCGCGATACGCGTTTTCGCGGCGAGTACGCATGCGGTGCTGTCAGGGCCTGCGGTGAAGCGAATTTCCGAGTCGGCGATCGAAGAAGTTGTTGTAACGGATTCGGTGCCGCTGCGCGCGGATGCGCAGAAGCTCGAAAAGATCACGGTGCTCAGCGTGGCCGAACTTCTGGCGCGCGGCATTCTTTCGATTCACGAGGAAAGTTCGATCAGCGCGCTGTTTATCTAGATCAAAGTTTGGGCTGGCTCCAGGCAGAGCCCGCACCCGGCGCGCGTCGCGACATTTGGGGGAGAGTATTTATGGAAATGCTCAGTGTGGAAGCGGTTGCACGGACCGATCGCGGTAAAAACGCCGCGCGGCGCACGCGTGTCGCGGGGCAAATCCCCGCGGTGATCTACGGCGGCAAAGGTGAAGCCGAGGCGCTGGCGCTGAACACCAAACAGGTGACCGCAATTCTGCGCTCGGCCTCGGGACACAACACGATTTTCAAAGTGAAACTATCGACAGGAGAGCAGCCCGCCATGGTGCGCGATTGGCAAGTGGATCCGGTAAAGGGCCACTTGCTTCACGTTGATCTGATGCGCGTCGAAATGGACGTGCGCATGCGCGTGAAAGTGCCGGTGCATACGTTTGGCGAACCGCAGGGCGTGAAATTGCAGGGTGGAATTTTCGAGATGGTCACGCGCGAAGTGGAAATCGAATGTTTGCCCGGCGAAATCCCGGAGGAGTTTCGCGTGGACGTTACCGAGTTGATGATCGGAACCCATCTGCGCGCCAGCGATCTGCCGCTTGATCCCGAAAAGATGAAGCTTGTGAGCGATCCGAAGCGCGTGATCGCGCACGTCGTGGCGTTGCGCGTCGAAGAGGAAAAGCCGGCCGAAGCCGTTGCCGAAGCCGCTGCCACTCCCGCGGAGCCCGAAGTCATCAAGAAGGGCAAGAAAGAAACCGAAGAAGGCGAAGAAGCCGAAGGCGAAGCCGCGCCGCCGGAGAAAAAGAAGTAACGCGTTTGCGCGCGCGTCGCGCGGCCGCGCCCCTGGCCGCCGTGATGGCATTTTGCCGTGGGGCAGGGCGGCGGCGAAACTATGCCGAACCAAGTATGGGTGATCGTCGGACTGGGCAATGCGGGTCCGGAATATGCCTGGTCGCCGCACAACTTGGGTTTCTTTGTGATCGATCGCCTGGCTGAATCGGCCGGCATTCGAGTCGAACGGCCTGAAGCGAAGTCGTACCTCGGTTTGGGCAAGATCGCGGGACGGGATGTGGTTCTCGCGAAGCCGCAGACGATGATGAATCTGAGCGGCCTCGCGGTGCGCGAGTTGCTGCGGCGCTTCGAGTGCGATCCGAGCCAGCTCGTGATCGTTTACGACGATGTCGCGCTGCCCTGGGGAATGATTCGCGTTCGGGATTCTGGCTCGGCCGGCGGGCACAACGGCGTGAAGTCTGTGATCGGCGCCGCGGGCACCATGGATTTTCCGCGCGTTCGGCTGGGAGTGGAGCCGGAGCATCCGATCGAAGATTTGGCCGCGTACGTTTTGCGGCCGATGCGCAAGGCGGATCTCGAAAGCGCCGCTGAGATGATCGATCAGGCAGCCGATGCTGTCGCCGTGATTTTGGCGAAAGGCGTGTCGGTGGCGATGAATCGCTTCAATCGCCGCGCCACGCCGCCCGACGGAAAAGACGGCGAACCTGGCGTCGAGCACGATCCGGAAGAGGACCGCGAGGGCGAAGACAAAGGCGAAGTCGGCGGCGAGGGTTAGTAGCGGAAAGTAGACACCCAGCGACTACGCGGAGACACAACAGCGGCACAAGTTGGACACGCGAGCGAAACAGCGCGGAATTACAAAGAAGCACGCGACACACTGAAACGAGGAACCATGGACGAACGCCTCTATGATTTGATCTTCATCTGCCAGCCGGCCACGCCGGAAGAAGAAATCGACAAGATCATTGCCACGCTGCAACAGACCGCGACCGAGCGCGGCGGCACGGTCGAGAAGGCCGAGAAGTGGGGCACGAAGCGGCTCGCTTATCGCGTGGCGAAAAATCGCGAAGGCTTTTACGTGTATCTCGTGCTGCGCTCGTCGAACAGCGAAATGGTCAAGGAACTCGAGCGGCGCCTTAAGGTCGCCGACGTCGTGATCAAGTACCAGACGATTCGCCTGGACGAAGAATTGAAGCGCCAGAAGAAACTCGTGCAGCGCCGCGAACGCCGCGCAAGCCGCCGGCCGCGTAAGCCCGCTGCCGCGCCTGCTACGCCTTCTGCGCCGCCTTCCGCTCCGGCGCCTGAACAACCCGCGGCCGCAACGAGCTAAATCGAATTTCAGCAAAGGGAGAGACATTTATGATGGACGATCCATCTTCAGGGCAGGGAGCAGGACAAGGACCGGGGCCGGGTTCGGCACCGAGTTCAACGCCGAGTTCAACACAAGGTTCGGCGCCGTCTGGCGGAGCGCCGGGCGGTGACGCACCCGCGCGTCCATCCGGTCCACCGAGCGGCGGTTCCGGCGGTGGCTTTGGTGGCGGGCGTCCCGGTGGTGGATCGCATTCCGGCGGTGGTTCACACGGTGGTGGTTCGCACGGTGGCGGCTCACACGGCGGTGGATCGCATTCAGGC
>JBAQYV010000161.1:0-27840 GCA_049790315.1 Candidatus Acidiferrales bacterium
AAACATTTGTGGCGCGTCGTCCAGATGGCGCGTTTGCGCCGGCTTACGCGCGCTTTATCGGCATCACGGGCAGCAGCTTTTTGTCGAACACCTGGCGTCCCGAGAGCGAGGCGAACACTCATGATGCGCTGATCCGATCGCTGGAAGGATTCGGAGGCCGCATGGCTACGAACGCCTTCGAGGAATTCTGGCCCGATGCGAAGGCGCACCTGTTTCACAGGAGCAATTGAACGCGGCCATAAAACCCGCAAAATACCGGAACTTCGCAATCCGCATTCCGGAGTTCCGAGTTTGTTCGGGGCGCGTGATTCGGTGCAGTCGAAGAACCTACACTAACGCAGAAGATAATCTACAAGCATTTGCCGATGTAATCGGAGTCTCCGCGCAGATATGTTCAGGGCGCGAGCTGTCGGAGGAAACATACCCATGAACACATTTTGCAAATACATCTCTCCTGTTGCGCTCACGATCTTGGTTGTTGCGGCCGGTGGCGTAGCGTTCGGCCAGGGCCCTAGGACGCAGCCGATGGACGCTACCTTCGTAAAAGAAGCGGCCACGGGCGGAATGGCAGAGGTCAAGATGGGCCGTCTGGCAGAGCAAAAGGGCACTAACAGCGCGGTGAAAGCATTTGGCAAACGGATGGTGATTGACCACACGAAAGCCGGAGGGCAGCTGAAATCAATTGCGTTGAGAAACCATTTCACTGTCCCTGCTGCCCTTGATAAGAGCGACCAAGCGGAGTACGTGCGACTTTCCGGCCTCTCGGGCGCGGAGTTCGACAAAGCTTTTGCTCAGGATATGGTTGCCGATCATGGCCAGGCGATCGACGCATTCCAACAAGAAGCGACCACAGGCACGAACTCAGACCTGGAGAGTTTCGCTTCTGAAACACTTCCCACTCTCAAGGATCACCTGAAGCAAGCGAAAGAAATGCAGGAAACCGTCACCGGACACGACAGCAACCAGTAGCGGCATCGTCGAATATTAGGACAGACGGGCCTTCGCGAACTGCTGCCGTCGGCCATGCAATCCCCACAGCTTCTCGCCGCGCTTGATCAAACTTTGGGCATCGAACGGCGCTCGCACTTTTGCATCGTTGTCAAAATAAATGAACACATCGCGTGGGGCCTTTTTCGGAGCACGGTTTGTGATGACGCGCTCGGCGTCGTCCGGCTCACCGCCGCGCGCCCAGGCGTCAACACGAACAGCCCAGGAATCCAGCGACTTAGCGTCATAGCCGCTGACGTACAGCTCTTCCGAGCCGTGCAATCGGCAATATATAAAATCCGAGGTAACGTCCATTAGTCGGGGCCACTCCACCGTATCCGCACAGACAAGCGCTACGTCATAAATGCGAAGCAATTGAATAAACTCCGGCACAGCAAAACTCGCATGGCGAATTTCCATCGCGTGCCGTAAGGGACGCTGCGCGTCAGTTTTCATCCACGCTCTGCCACTGATTCTCTTGTCGTGGCGCCGCGCCAACGCCGCGGCCGATTCGGTATCGTGCGGCAGCAGCTTCAGAAATGTCTCGATACGCTTGTGATCGAACTTAAAATTCGGTGGAAGCTGCCACAGAATCGGACCCAATTTTTGACCGAGTCGCAGAAGTCCCGAGGCCAAGAAATTGGCCAGGGGCGCTCTCGGGTCTTTCAATCGCTGGATGTGAGTGATGAAGCGAGGCGCCTTCACCGAGAAGGCGAAATCTTCAGGGGTGTTAGCAGCCCATTTTGCATAGCTTTCCGGTCGTTGCAAAGAATAGAAAGTCCCGTTGATTTCGATCGAGGAAAGTATGCCGGCGGCATAGGCGAGCTCGCGGTGATGCGGAAGCTTCGGCGGATAAAATGTCCCGCGCCACGGTGCATATGTCCAACCGGAAATCCCGATACGTACCCTTCCCAGTTTTGGCATCAATTTTCCCTCAGCATTTAACATACAGACCGAACGTCCCTATGATCCACCGATCCGTTCCGTGGTAGTGGCTTAGATTCGAAGGCGACAGATTAAGATTCGAGAGCGCGTGGCAACGATACTTCGCGAGCGCAGAGCGTGGTAGATGTGCTCCCCGCCGCTGGGCTACAATGACGCCCTCATGAGGTGCAATGGATAAATCATTCGTCTTCGATCAGCCCCAGCAGGCCGAATTCATGCAGCGCCGCCGCGAGTTCCTCGGGCAACATCTGCCGCAATGGAGACAGGAGCTCGGGCTGCGCACCGCGCTCGACGTGGGCTGCGGCGTAGGCCACTTCTCAGCGTTCTTGCGCGATGCTGGTTTCACCGTGACCGGCGTGGATGGCCGCGAAGAGAATATCGCCGAAGCGCGAAGCCGTCATACCGGCATTGATTTCCGCGTCGCCGACGCCGAGGATCCGCATCTCTCCGCTCTGGGTGAATTCGATCTTGTGCTGGCCTTTGGTCTCCTCTACCACCTTGAAAATCCGTTTCGCGCCATGCGCAACCTGCACGGTTTGACGGGTAAGCTGCTTCTCGTCGAGAGCCTGTTTGTACCGGGAGAAGTTCCCATGCTGCTTTTGCTCGACGAGTACGCGGTTCATGATCAAAGTTTGGGCGGCGTGAGTTGTTATCCCACCGAAGGCGCCATCATAAAGATGGCGTACCGCTCAGGCTTTCCGCATGCCTACCGGTTCCGCAAATATCCCGATCACGAGCAATTTCGTCGCGTCGGTGAACGCGACCGGGTGCGAACCCTTATCGCCGCGTCCAACCCCGAGATGCATTCGCCCGTGCTGGAAGCGGCGACCGAGCCCTCCGCTCGGCCAGATCGCCTGACGGAGAAAGAGCGCGCCGGCTTCTCCAAACTTTTCCGGCGGCTCGGGCGTGGTTTTCGCCGCCCGGCGCCGCCAGCCCCTTCCGACCGGCGGTGATTCTGGTCAAGTAATTCACCCCAATCGCGGATGGTTCACAGAAGGTCCGTACGACGAACTTCAACACAAATCTGAATGAACCCGGGTTGGTGGCGAACAATTGAAATTCGGTCTATCCTTGGCCTTTCGCGCGGACAAAAGAGGAGACCTTCTACGACGATCCGTGGAATGAACACATTTACTTTCGTCCACGTTCTGCTGAGTTTAATCGGAATATTCACGGGATTCATCGTTGTGTTCGGCACCTTCGTGGAAAAGCGGTTCCGCACGGCTTAATCGCCACGATTTAAAGACGGGAGGCATTATGTCCATTCGTCCGGTAAAGCGAATGATTAAGTCAAAGCCGGCAATCGAAGGTGCCGGAGTGCACCTGCGTCGCGCGTTCGGCTTTGGCAACACCACGGACTTCGATCCGTTCCTTTTGCTCGACGATTTCCGCAACGATGTTCCTGAAGATTATCTTGCGGGATTTCCGTGGCATCCGCATCGCGGCATTGAAACAATCACTTACGTTCTCGCTGGAACCGTGGAGCATGGCGACAGCATGGGTAATCGCGGAGCCATAGCCGCCGGCGATATTCAATGGATGACGGCGGGCCGGGGAATCATTCACCAGGAAATGCCCAAGGGCGACCCCGATGGCCGCATGCACGGCTTTCAATTGTGGGCGAACCTTCCATCGGCGCAGAAGATGACGGATCCGCGTTATCAGGAAGTGAAAGCGGTGGAAATTCCCGAAATCATCGAGGACGATGGCACTCGCGCGCGCGTGGTCTGCGGCGAGTTCTGGGGGAAACGTGGCCCGGTCGAAGGAATTGCGACAGACCCAATTTATATCGACGTTTCGGTGCCGCCCGGCCGGCGCAAAGTATTGCCGGTGGAGACGCTGCGGCACGCGTTCGCTTACGTGTTCGCGGGCGACGGAAAATTCTGCAACGCATCCGGTCCGCTTCAAGTGCCCACTGAATCGGTGGGATGGCTGGACACCGCGCCACCGAAAGATGCCGAGGATCGTTCGCTCGTGCTTTTCGACCGCGGCGATGAAGTTGTGGTGCAAGCCGGGGACGATGGGATCCGCTTCCTCCTCGTCTCGGGCAAGCCGCTTGAAGAGCCGGTCGCGTGGTATGGGCCGATCGTGATGAACACGCAGGAACAGCTTCGCACCGCGTTTAGCGAACTGCAGCAGGGAACATTTCTCGAAATTGATAAGCGCAAATGAAGAGATCAATAACTCCCACGCGAGACACGCGAATCTAGTTGGTTAAAATGAAGAGGCCGGCACCGCTCGTAACTCCGAGCGTGCCGGCCTCTCGCATTTCAAACTGATTGCTGTTTTAGTCGGTTGCGGTTGCGACGTTGTGGGACTGCAACTTTTCACCGGGCAATGCGATCACTGTCCGCACCGCTCGCGGCTCACGAGCCGCTGCCACAAGAGAAATCCGCCCTCGACCTCGGCTCCGATCCTGCCGATCACCGCGACCCCGATCGTGCCGATCGAAGTGTGCTGGGCGTTCGGAGCGCTCAAACTCTTCCGGCCGTGGAGGCACGTTGCCGCGCGCAGTGCTTGCGCCGGCATCCACGCGCATCCGTTCCATCCGAATGCCAAGCGTGCGTTCCAATTGATCCATCTCGTTCCGTTGCGTCCGTGCGAACAGCGTTGAAGCAACGCCGCGTCCGCCCGCGCGCCCTGTGCGGCCGACGCGATGGATGAAGTTTTCCGCGACTTCGGGCAAATCGTAGTTGATCACGTGGGCGATGTCCTGCACGTGAATTCCGCGCGAGGCCAAATCCGTGGCGACGAGCACGCGGTAGCGACCTTGCTGAAATCCGGTGAGCGCCGCTGTGCGTTGCGATTGCGAACGATCGCCGTGAATCATGGCTGCGCCGAAACCATCGCGATTAAGATTCTTCGCGATGCGCTCAGTGCCGCGCTTGGTGCGCGCGAAGACCAAGCAGCGCCCGGTTTCTTTCGCGAGCAAACTGTTGAGCGCGTCCTGCTTGCCCTCAACCGAAACTTCAAAAGCCTGAAGCCGCACGTTTTCCGAAGGCTTCAGCGTGGACCCAAACGCCAAGCGCACGGGATTTTGCATGTAGCCATTCACCAGATGCACCACGGACGCCTCAAGCGTCGCGGAAAAACACATTGTCTGGCGCTGTTTCGGCAGAACCGAAATGATTCTGCGAATCGCGGGCAGAAATCCCATGTCAAGCATGCGATCCGCTTCATCCAGCACGAGTGTCTGCAATGCGGTGAAATGGACGAGCCTGCGGTCGAGGAAATCTTCAAGGCGCCCCGGAGTGGCGACAACCAGCCGCGCGCCCTTACGAAGCGCGCTCAGTTGCTGGCCTTCGGATAATCCGCCGACGACCAACGCCGCGGGCGAAAGTTTGCTGCCGCGCAGCGCGTTGTACTGCTCTACGACTTGCATCGCCAATTCCCGCGTGGGCACCAACACCAGCGCGGCAATCTCGCGCGCCGTTTGCGGAAGCAGGTGTTCGATGATCGGCACCAGGAACGCGAGCGTCTTGCCGGTTCCGGTCTGCGCCGTCGCCAGCACATCCTTGCCCTCGAGCGCGTGCGGGATCGTCGCTGCTTGCACCGGCGTCGGGATCGTGAAACGAGCCGCGGCCAGTCTATCCTTCATGTACTGCGAAATCGGTAATTCTGAAAAATTCTGCATTTTGCTTTCTTGCTGGCGGCAGCGCATCGCGGGGCACACACGAATTTCGGGCCCGGCGCGGCCACTTGTTTTTGCCAGTCTTCTTTTAAATTTTGTAAATTACGCTTGAAGACATCAGGAGGCTACTGAAGGCGGGTATTCTTAGATCAACTACTGAACCAGAAGAGCCGCACTGCCACAACCGAAGTGTTAAGCGCAACCACAGTATAGCAGGTTTCCTCCGAAAGCGCTCCATGAAAGATTTTAAAGGATTTACACCGTGACCGCTCGCTGTCTGGCGCCGCCATTATGATTTCCGTATGAATCGTTTATGCCTTCCTTAGTGCCTCCGGATTACCTTTTCGCCGAAGCAAGGAATTGGACCGGAGAGCAAATACCGGGCGCCGGGGAGCCGAGTGACACCGCTCGCAATTTTTGGTTTGTTCGCCGTAACCGCGATGGTCGTGTGTTACGCGCTCGAGCGCCGCAGCCGGTGGTTCACCGCCGTGTTCGCCGTGGCTTGTCTGCTCGGTTCCGCGTACGGATTTCTTCAGGGGGCTTGGCCATTCGGACTGGTTGAGATCGTGTGGTCGGCCATCGCCCTCCGGCGATGGTGGATTGCCGGACGTGACGCCGAGCGTGAACCGCGACCAAGTCCGGACGAGGCGCGCGCATGAGTCAAGGCCGCATTCTTGTAGTAGACGACGAACCGCAAATTCGCCGCGTGATGCGTACGACGCTGGTCACGCACGGTTACGAAGTGGTGGACGCGCGTAGCGGCGAAGATGCCCTTGAGCTAATTCGCGCGGAACGCTACGACCTGGTTCTTCTCGACATCAATCTTCCCGGCATCACCGGCATCGAAACCTGCCGCGAAATTCGCGCAAGCACGGATGTGGCCGTCATCATGATGACCGTGCGAAACGGCCAGCGTGACAAGGTCGAAGCGCTGGACGCCGGCGCCGACGATTACGTCACCAAACCGTTCGCCATGCCCGAAATGCTGGCTCGCATGCGCGCCGCGCTTCGCAGAACCAGTTTTCATTCCGATTCCGGCGCCACCCACATACGCTTGGGCGACGTCGAAATCGATTTCGAAATGCGGCGCGTAATCGCCCACGGAGACCCCGTGCGCCTCACCTCCAAGGAATTCGATTTGCTCTCCTATCTTGCCTCCCACGCGAACCGAACCATCACACACCGCGAATTGCTGCACGCCGTCTGGGGACCCGACTACGGCGACGAGCAAGAATACCTGCACGTTTTCGTCAATCGATTGCGTAAGAAGATCGAGCATTCCTCGAAAAACCCCAAGTACCTCTTGACTGAGCCTTGGGTTGGATACCGTTTCGAATTGCCGGCTAGCGTGGCCCACTGACGATGTTTTTTCCATTCTTTGACATTTATGAATTTCTTATCCGGCGTTTATGCCTCCTTTAGCTCGCCGGCTCTATCGTTACGCTCATGAAAGCCAATCGAGCGCACTCGGTGGCAACGGCTTCTCGGAGCGGCGAGGACTGCGACGCGCTTCAAGCGAGCGTCGATCCGAAATTGCGTGTCACCGTGGTCTGCACGACGCTCGATGGGACCGTGGCTGCGTTGAGAGCCGCTGCCGCCCTCGCGAAACATCTCGGCGCGCAGATTGCGTTGGTAGCGCCGGAAGTCGTACCCATTCGGCTACCTCTCGATCGGCCGCAAATCTCAGTTCAGTTTTTGGAGCGGCGGTACTGCGATCTGGTAGCCAGCGCGGATGTCACGGATCAGCCGGTCACGATTCGTATCTGGCTGTGCCGGGATCGAGAGCAGTCGCTGAAACAAGCTCTGGCCCCGCACTCGCTGATCGTCATCGGCGGCAGCACTCGTTGGTGGAGGAGAAGGGAACGCAAGATGGCGCAGTGGCTGCGGACGCTGGGGCATCATGTTGTTTTCGTGAACGCCGCCGCGAAAGAAAGCATTGAGCCTCAGACCGATGGCAGCCGCCCAGCGGCCTGCCATCGTGTGCTCGAAAAAGAAGCACGAGGAGTCGATCGATGAATCTCGCAACTTGGCTGCCAGGATTGTTCTTTCTGGGCATCGTGTTGATGGGACTTTGTTTCCTGTTCGTTGATGCCTGCGAAAAAATATGAGGTCACGACCATGATCTATGTCACCGCGATTGTTTCATTGTTCTTGTTCGTTTATTTGTTCGCGGCCTTAATCCGGCCGGAATGGTTCTGAGCGGCGCACACGCGAGCCATGGCGCTCAGCGCGAGCTAGCTCCGCTCATACAGGAGAGGTGAAGTCCATGTGGTTTCTTCCGATCGCGATTTTGGTCACTACCACGATTCTGGCGATTCCGCTTAGCAAGTACCTCGCTCGAATCATGAACGGCGAGTACCGCGCGCCCGCCATGCTCCGCTGGCTGGAAGGGTGCCTGGACAGCGGCCCGCAGGATTGGAAGCAGTACACCGTATCGCTCCTGGTCTTCAATTCGGTTCTTTTTGTTTTTGGTTTCATCGTGCTGTCGATTCAGCCATGGATGCCGCTGAATCCTCAGGGCAAGGGAATGCTCGCTCCCACCACCATTTTTCACACGGTCATTTCTTTCATGACCAATACGGACTTGCAACACTACTCCGGCGACGTGCATTTCTCAAATTTCACTCAGATTTTCTTTTGTATCACCAATTTCTTCCTCTCAGCCTCCGTGGGGTTCTGCGCCTTGACGGCGATCATTCGCGCGTTTCGCGGCGATGGTAAAGGCGAGAAGAAGCTCGGGAACTTTTTCTTGGATATGTGGCGGGTTGTGATGTACGCGTTTCTGCCCGCGGCTCTTATCCTTTCGATGTTTTTCCTTCAGCAGGGCAGTCCGATGACGTACAAGAGCGCCTATCACGTCTCGACGTTGGAACCCGCGTCTCTCGGGTCCACTGACGCTGGCCAAGCCAAGCAGCAAACGATTGTCGTCGGTCCGCTTGCGGCATTCGTTCCCATGAAGCAACTCGGCACGAACGGCGGCGGTTTCTATGGCATGAACTCCGCCCACCCGTTTGAGAATCCGACGGCCTTCACGAATTTTCTTTCCTGCGTGGCTATGATGCTGTTCCCGTTCGCGCTAGTCCTGATGTACGGCAGGATGCTCAAAAAGGTCTCTCATGCCTGGGTGATCTTCTCCGTAATGATGGTGTTGATGATCGGCACCATCGTGTGGTCCATCAATTTCGATACGTTGAGGCCGAACCCGGGCCTGACTGCCCATCGCTTCGAGCGAACCTACCAAATCCCCAGCGCAACATCGCCCGGAGGAAAACTCACTGTGACGTTGCCGGCCGTCGCCGGTCTGCCCGTGGACCAGCACCTCGGCAATCTCGAGGGCAAGGAATTGCGCTTCGGCACTTCCGCCGGTGCCACATTTGCCGCGCTTACGGTCGATGTGACGTGCGGCTCCATAAACTCTGAGCACGACAGCCTCAATCCGATGGCTTCGATTTCCCCGATGGTGGGAATGTGGCTGAACTGTATTTTTGGCGGCAAGGGCGTCGGGATGATCAATTTTCTGCTATTCCTGGTCATCGGAATTTTCATTGCCGGCCAGATGGTTGGACGTACACCCGAATATCTGGGCAAGAAAATTGAAGCGCGCGAAATGAAGCTCGCCATGATCGCGTTGCTGATTCACCCGATCATGATTCTGATGCCCACCGGCCTTTTTGCCGCGACGAACTGGGGCATTAAGGCCGAAAACAATCCGGGCGCGCACGGATTTTCGGAAATCATGTATCAGTTTTCATCCGCCTCCGCCAACAACGGCTCGGCTTTCGATGGTCTGGGCGCCACCTACGGCTTTAATAATAATCCGAATCCAGCGCCAACGGCCCGCGCCTGGGACATCGCAGCGGCTCTGGTGATGTTGATCAGCCGCTATATTCCTATCATCGCGCCGATCGCGTTGGCGGCGGGCATCGGCATGAAAAGGGCTTCTCCTTTCGGTCCCGGCACTCTCCGCGACGATACCTCGACGTTCGGTTTTCTCATGCTCGGAACCATCCTGATTATTGGAGCGCTCCTTTTTCTGCCGATCGCGGCGCTCGGGCCGCTGGCGGAGCACTGGGGGCCTTTCCCCTTCGGTGGTTGACGAAGAACTGTTTCTGATTGAGCGCTACGACTAACGACGACTTCTAAGAAGGAGTAAGCGCCATGGAAGCAGCGACGGCTCGGAACGAAATCGCACAGAGTGTTCCCCCCTCTTCGGGAATCGAGCGGCGCCCCAAGCGAGAAGGCTTGCTGACGTCGGGAACGGTTGCCCCGGCGCTAAAGCAGGCGTTCGTAATGCTGCGCCCCGACATTCAGTGGAAGAACCCAGTGATGTTCGTGGTCGAGATCGGCTCGTTCCTGACGCTGTTGTTCGTAATTCAGGCGGCTCTGGGGCATTCGGCAAGCCAGGTTCCCATCACATATTTTATCGCGCTTGATGTTTGGCTTTGGCTCACGGTTTTGTTCGCGAATTTCGCAACCGGACTTGCCGAAGCGCGTGGCCAAGCTCAAGCGGAGTCGCTCCGAAAAACGCGCCGTGAAACTTTGGCGCGCCGCGTAGTCGGCACAGCCATTGAGGAGGTTTCGTCCACCGATCTGAAGCCCGGAGACTGCGTAATCGTCGAGACCCGCCAGGTCATCCCCGGCGACGGCGAGATTATCGAAGGCATAGCTTCCGTTGACGAGTCCGCGATTACCGGCGAATCGGCGCCCGTGATTCGCGAAGCCGGCGGAGATCGCTCCGGTGTAACCGGCGGCACGATGGTTCTTTCCGACCGCATTGTGGTTCGGATCACCGCGGGCTCCGGAGAATCGTTCCTCGATCGCATGATCGGTTTGGTCGAAGGCGCGATCCGTCAACGGACGCCCAACGAGATCGCGCTCACTTTGGTGCTCAGCGCCTTCACCCTGATCTTCTTGATCGTTGTCGTGCCGCTTCTGCCCATGGCTCGAAACGCCGAACTCTACATGACCAGTTACCTGAATCTTCCGCAACCGCTGCGGAGCCTTGGCACTGACGTTCCCACACTAGTCGCGCTGGTTGTGTGCCTGATTCCGACCACCATCGGCGCCCTGCTCTCCGCCATCGGCATCGCGGGCATGGACCGGGCATTGCGCGCCAACATCATCGCCAAGAGCGGCAAGGCCGTTGAAACCGCCGGCGACATTGATGTCGTGCTTCTAGACAAGACCGGCACGATTACCATCGGCAACCGCCGCGCCACCCAGTTTTTGCCCGTTGACGGATATTCGGCCGCGCAAGTAGGAGAACTCGCCGCGCTCGCATCCGCCGCCGATGAGACGCCCGAAGGGAAGAGCATCGTCAGCATCTACAATTCGCAGAGCAACGCTCCCACCGTCGTGCCGCAAGGCGCGGAGTTCGTCGCCTTCACTGCGCAAACGCGAATGAGTGGCGTCGATCTTCCCGGCGGCCGCCACATACGAAAAGGCGCTGGCGACGCGGTCATGAAGTTTGTCCGCGATCAGGGCGGAAATGTGCCTGCCGAGCTTACGCCGCTCGTTGATGGTGTTGCATCGCGCGGCGCCACGCCGCTTGTGGTTGCGGATGGCGCCAAGGTCCTGGGCGTCGTCGTTCTTGAGGACATTTTGAAACCGAACATGATGGCGCGCTTCGATCGCCTGCGAAAGATGGGTCTTCGGACGGTCATGATCACCGGCGACAATCCATTAACCGCCGCGACCATCGCCAAGCAAGCGGGCGTCGACGATTTTCTCGCGCAAGCCACGCCCGAAGCCAAACTCGCCTACATCCGCAAGGAGCAAGCCGACGGTAAGTTGGTCGCCATGATGGGCGACGGCACAAATGATGCTCCCGCCCTTGCCCAGGCCGATGTCGCCGTGGCCATGAACGCCGGTACGCAGGCCGCAAAAGAGGCCGGCAACATGGTTGACCTCGACAGTGACCCAACCAAGCTGATCGAAGTCGTCGAAATCGGAAAGCAATTGCTTATGACGCGAGGCGCGTTGACCACTTTCTCGATCGCCAATGATGTTGCGAAATACTTTGCGATTATTCCGGCGTTGTTTGCCGGGACCCTTCCTTGGCTCAAAACCATGGACATCATGCATCTGCATTCGCCGACGTCGGCCATTCTGTCCGCGGTTATTTTCAACGCGATCATCATCCCAATGCTGATTCCCGTGGCTCTCAAGGGAGTGAAGTACGAGCCGTTGGGCGCCGACGCTTTGCTGCGCAAGAATCTTTTGGTATGGGGCGCCGGCGGAATCGTCGTGCCTTTCATCGGCATTAAGTTGATTGACCTCGCCATGGTCGGCATGCATCTGGCGAGCTGATCGCGCAGCGCGTAATGGAGGAATCGAACTATGTTGCGCAATATCTCTAAAAGTATCTTGCTCCTCTCGCTCGCGGTGCTGGTTTGCTGCCTGATTTATCCGGCAGTCGTTTGGGTTGTCGGGCAAAGTTTGTTTCCGTTTCAGGCCAACGGCAGCATGTTGAAGGGGCCCGATGGCGCTCTCGTCGGATCGCGGCTGATCGCACAGCCTTTCACCAAGGACGAATATTTTCAGCCCCGTCCATCCGCGGCCTCCTACGATGCGTCGGCGTCAGCTTCGTCGACCCTCGCGCCGTCGAACTATCTGCTTCGCGATCGCGTCGCTCGCATGCTCGGTCCCATCGCCACCTACAAAAGCGGCCCCGACGCTGGCCACCTTGTCGCGCATGATGTCGAACTGTGGTTTCAGCAGGATCGTTTCCAGGGCAATCCACATATCGTCGCGCAATGGGCCGATCTGCATAACGGCCTCGCGCAAGCATGGGTTGGCGCCGATCCCACCCACGCTCCGTACATAAGCGATTGGGCCGCGAAGCATCCCGCGATCGTCCAGCAATTTATCGCCGCCAATCCTGGCACACCTCAGCCTCAACCCGCCGATCTCGCGGTCGTATTCTTTGAAACATTTTCCGCCGAGAATCCCGGCAGATTTCCGTCTCCGGTCACGGTCACAGGCCCGGACGGCAAGCCGCAAACTACAATTCAACCCGTGAAAGATGGCGCGGATATTCAATCCATCTTTTTTGATATGTGGCGGCAGGATCATCCGGACGCCGAGCTCCAAGAGGTGCCCGGCGACATGGTCACGACTTCCGCCTCCGGTCTCGATCCCGATGTCACTATGGACAACGCGCGATTTCAGTTGGACCGCGTTGCTTCCAAGTGGGCCGCGGATTTGAAGCGCGATCCGGCATCCGTACGAACCGAAATCGAGCAGATGCTTGAGGCCGAGGCGCGCGCGCCGCTCGATGGTTTCGCCGGCGAGAAGCTTGTCAACACCATGGAAATGAACCTCGAACTTCGCCAGCGCTACGGTGCGCCGCAATAGATTTAGTCGTTTGGTATTTGCATGCGTGGATTCCGAATTGCCGTCGCGCACAAGCATTAGCCGCGTTCAGTTCGGCAGCGGAGGCACGGGCGCGCGCAGTTTTAAAAGAGCGATAATCCCTGCCAGGCATGCAAGGCACACAAACGAAATCAGCCGCCCAGCTTTTTCCGACGGCTGCGCCGGCAACTCGACGACGATCCGGTGGTTCCCCTCCGGCACGATCATTCCCAAAAAGCCCTCCGGACTCGACGGCCCGACTGGTATCGATTCGCCTGTGTCCGCAACGTGCGCGGTCCACCCCGCATAATAAAAATGCAGGAGCGTCACCGGCCCGGCCACGGGTGCGTCGACATCCACGAGCACCTTGCGCGGCTTCCATTCGACCACCGTCGCTGTGGCGCCGATCTGATCTGTGGAGTCGGCCCCGAAAAATGCTGACTTCGCAGCTTGCCCGCCCAGCAAATCCTGCAGCGCTTGCGCGCGAACGCCCGCCTTGTCGGAGCAGGTCTGCACGAGTGCCGCGCTAACCGGCAAATACTCGCACGGCCCCGGCCTCCATTTCACGATACTTCTCGCCGTCGCCATCGCCAACGCCGAATCGGCGCGTCTTCCCGTAGCCGCGATTTCCGGCCGCGCCGCCCAGATCGTCACTCCGATCCATGTCGCGACAACAACGACAAGCGCCACACCCATCGCGCGCAGCCGCCGTTTCTTCAAATATGTAAACGCCAACGCCGAAAGCATCGCCGCAGCCAGCGGCAGCAGCATGCTGAATCGCCACGGAAACTGCACAAATCGCAAGTCGGCGATGTGACGCCAAAATGGAAAGCTAAGCTGCGACATGAACACGAATGCAAACGCCGTCACGCCGGCGTAAAAAAGCGGCACGCGCCGCGCGTCGCGATCCGCGCCGTAACGAACGCACATCCACAGCAAAATTCCTATGAACGCGAACATCGTCATATTCACGATCGCAATGCGCTCTGGAAAATCCAGTCCCCAAGCGATCGGCCGGAAAAACCACTGGTAACGAAAGTTGAATTGCGAGCCGACCAGATAGCCGATGTTAACTTTCCAACGATCGAACATCGCCGGAACCAAATAAATCGCGGCGAGTCCCGAGCCCAGCGCCATCCCGCCGATCGTGCGAAGCGCCGTCACGATACGCCGATTTTGCTCGGGCAGAAAAAATCCGGCGCCCACCGCGACTGGTGAAAAACAAACCACCGTAGGCAGGTGTGTCATCGCGAGCAGCGCGTACGAAATGGCCAGCGCGGGAAAGCCCCACCTCCCGCGCCGCGCCATCGCCTCCACGGAAAGCAAAATTAGCGGCATCCACACAAATCCCCACAGTTCGGCCGTCGCGCCGCGAACGTAAAGATCGACAGCCAGGTGATACGGCGCAATCACATAAATCGCCGCGCCGAGCAGCGCCGCACGTCCTGGCGCGTAACAGCGCAGCCAGAAATAGGCGCTGATCCCGGAAAGAAGTACCGCGAGAAAACATCCGAACCCGGCTTGCAACCATCCGTCGGGATCGCGCGATCCGAAAAGAATCCCAAACGGGCTCGATGCGTAGCTGGCAATCGGCGCGTAGTAGAAAAAAACTGGCGAACCGAGCCCGTCATTTTCACCGGCTAGCCAGCGTGGATACCACTCGCCCGCCGCGATCTGATTTGAAAATCCCTTGTCCCATCCTGCGTGCACGATCGCGTCGTCGGAAAGCTTCGGCAGTCCGTGGACAAGAAGCGGCCAGCAGAACAAAAACACAAACGCGGCGAGCAGCAGCAGATGTAGCGCGGTTCGGCCGTTCGCGCCGCCACGCACACTGGCTTTCCCAACGTCGGTGGTAAATGTTCGGCGCGTGCCGGAACTCATGAACGTAAGCCTATCAGCACGCGAGCCTGGCGAGCGAAACCAAGTTTTGAAGGAGGAGCTTCAGTAGAGGTGGTAATAGCCGTCTCGCCGCGAGATTTCCACCGGCGCGCCAAATAACACCGCCAGCGGTTCAGCCGTGAGCAACTCTTCCTTCGGCCCATCGGCGACGATCCGCCCTTGCGACAGCAGCACTACGCGCTCGATCTCCGGAATCACGTCGGCCAGATGATGCGTCACGAGCAGAATTCCAATTCCGCGTTGTGCCAATTCGCGCATCGTTTCTCGAAGCCGTTGCTGCGCGCCGATGTCCAGCGAATTGCTCGGCTCGTCGAACAGCAGCGTCTTCGGCTGATGCACCAGCGCCCGCGCGATCAGCACGCGCTTGGCTTCGCCCGACGACATTTCCGCCACCGGCCGGTCTGCCAAACTCTCGATTCGCAGCGCCGCTAGCGCCGCCTTCACGCGCTCCAAAAGTTGCGGCTCGACGCGATGATGCCGGAAAATCCGCGTGCTGCTGAAAAATCCCGACAGCACGATGTCCGCGCCCGTCACGTCGCTCGTGCAAGACGCCAGCAAATCCGGCGAAACAATCCCCAACTGCGTGCGCAGCTTATAAACTTCCCATCGTTCTTTGCCCAGAATTGAAATCGACGAATTTTCCCGCGCCACCGGATACAGTTCGCGCGTCACCGTTTGTATCAGCGTCGATTTTCCGCAGCCGTTCGGTCCCAGTATGCAAACGTGCTCGCCTACTTCCACACGTAGCGAGATGTTATGCAGCGCCTCCGTTGTTCCGCGAAAAACCGTTATGTTGCGGAAATCCAGCAGCGCCGGATTTTTGGAATCCATTCGCAATTCCTCGCGCTGCGTAGCGCCGAACTTCTAAGGCTGCACCGACGTCTCGACGAATTGCGCCCCCGGCAACGGTTGCCCGCCGCCAACGCTAAATGTGATTTTCCCCGCGGCAGTGGCCATCGCCGCCGGCGCTCCACTCGCGGAGTCCGGGGCGCCTTCCGTCGGCGTCAGATCGGCGGTGAATTGCACGTCGCTCGTCGCGCCTGCTTGCAAATGAATGCGCTTGATTCCGCGAAGTTCGCGAATCGGATCGTCCGCGCCCGTTCCGCGGCTGACATATAACTCCACCACTTCGTCGCCATCCCGCTTCGAAATGTTCCTGACGCGCGCAGTCACCGCGAATTGCCCCTCAGTGCCCGCCACCGGCGTCACTTGAATATCCGAGTAAACAAATTTCGAATAGCTCAACCCGAATCCGAATGGATAAAGCGCATTGCCTTTGAAATATTTGTAAGTGCGTCCCTGCATCGAGTAATCCTCGAACGGTGGAATCTGATCGACCGATTTATAGAAAGTAACCGGCAGTCTTCCCGCCGGATTGTTGTCGCCCGCCAGCGTATCCGCGATCGCCGTTCCGGCTCCTTCGCCGCCGTACCACGCCTCGAGCATCGCCGCCGCGTGTTGTGCCGCAAAATTCGCGGATATCGCGCTCCCGCTCTGAAGCACCACGACAACCGGCTTGCCCGTCGCAATCGCCGCCTCGATCAGTTTTTCTTGCGCGGGCGGAAGATCCAGCGTCGTTCGATCGCCTCCCGCGAAACCGGGGAGATTCACCGGCATCTCCTCGCCCTCAAGATTCGCGTTGATTCCAACGAAGGCAACCGTGACGTCGGACGATTTCACCGCGTCAACCGCGTCGGTCAGCAACGGTTCGGCGGGCGGCCGCCACACAAGTTCCAAGCCCACGCTGCCGTAATTCTGCGCGCACTCGATCCGCACCGCGTACGAGTGTCCCGCTTCCAGCGTCACCTTCGTTTCCGAAAGGAAACGGCTTCGCCGCAGCGGTGTTTCGTCGTCGAGAATCAGTTTATCGTCCAGATAAATCTTCGCCGAAGCCGTGCCCGGCGGCACGCAATTGTCGCATCGCAACCGGTACACGCCCAAAACGTAATCGCCCGTTACAGGCGCGCTCAGTGTTCCGCTCCAGCGCACGGAAAACGCCTTGCGCGGAATTTGCCCCACGATCGCCGGATCTTTCATATCCCAATTGAAATACACATGCGGCTCAACCCGCGTAACTTGCGGCGCGCCGTCGAAATGATCGTTCGCAAAATATTCCGCCAGCAATCCGTGTGCGGGCGCCGCGCCGGAAGTCGAGTTGGCAACGCCAGCCGAAGCCGGCGGCGTAAGCGCATCGGTTGGCACCAGCGCATCGGATTGTTCCGTGAACGTGGCGCCCAGCGCGTACCGAATTTTCGCCGTGGCGCCGAATCGTTGCTCGATTCCCGCCAGCGGCGTCACGATGCTCGAAGCCGTGCCGTTGTAATTTCCCAACAGCGTGTCCGGATCGTCCGCGGAAGGCCCGATCACCGCGATGCTTTTGATTTTCGGCCCCAACGGCAAAATCCCGCGCGAATTCTGCAGCAGCACGATCGACTCTTTCGCCGCCTCCACCGCAAGTTCCCGATGCGCCGGCGAATCGTTTTCCGAGTATGGAATCTTCGAGTAGGGGACCATCTCCGGCGGATCGAACATCCCCAGCAATATCCGCGCGCGGAACAACCGCTCAACCGACGTGTTGATCGCCGCTTCCGTAATCAGTCCCTTCTGCACCGCTTCCACCAGCGAAGCGTATTCCTTGCCGCAGCTCAAATCCGTTCCGGCCAGCACCGCCGTGGCCGACGCTTCGGCCATCGTCGGCTTGTATGCGTGGCCCACCATGATGTCCGTGATCGCCGCGCAATCGCTTACCACGTAGCCGTTAAATCCCCACTCCTTTCGCAAATGGTCTTGAAGCAAGTTGGTATTTGCGCACGCCGGGAATCCATCGATCGCGTTGTACGCGCACATCACCGACGCTACTTTTCCGTCGACAACCGCCGCGCGAAACGCCGGCAAATAGGTATCCTCAAGGTCCGTCTCGCTCACCTTTACGTCAAAAGTATGCCGCAGCGGCTCCGGCCCGCTGTGCACCGCGAAATGTTTCGCCGTCGCCACGGTTTTCAAGTAGCGCGGATCGTTTCCCTGCATTCCTTGAATGAACGCCACGCCAAGGCTCGCCGTCAGAAACGGATCCTCGCCATAAGTTTCCTGGCCGCGTCCCCACCGCGGATCGCGAAAAATATTTATGTTCGGCGACCAGAACGTCAGCCCGTGATAGCGGCTCACGTCGCCGGTTCGCTGCGCTTCGTTGTATTTCGCGCGTGCTTCCGTCGAAATCGTATCGGCCACGCGATGCATCAGGTCCGTGTCCCAAGTTGCCGCCAATCCGATCGCTTGCGGAAACACCGTGGCCACGCCCGCGCGCGCGACACCATGCAGCGCCTCGTTCCACCAGTCGTAAGCGGGGATTCCCAGCCGCGGAATAGCCACCGCCACGTTCTGCATCTGCGAAACTTTTTCTTCCAGTGTCATGCGCGCAACCAGGTCCGCCGCGCGAACATCCGCGGGCTGCATTGGATCCAAATACGCCGGCTTTGCTTCGTTTTGTCGCGTAGTTGGCGGCGTAGCCTGTGGCGCGGTCTGCGACGCGGCTTGCGGTACAACACCTGGCGCCGCAGCCGGCATCCCGGTCGCCGCCGGCGCTGCGTTCGTCTGCGGCGCAGCCTCTTGCGCGCGCACCAAGCAGGGAAGCAGCAGCGCCACGCAGCACAATCCGCACGCGCGTCTTATCAGGGAAATCCTCATCGAAGAATCCTCCGGGTGCGGGCCGCACTTAGGGCCCGCCGCAATACAGACGCGGACTCTACTCGGAACCCGCCCCAAAAAGCGGACCAAAGCCTCGTGGCATCGCTCGGCTGCGCGCCTGCGGATTCACCGCGCGCGATGGGGACTCTGTCATTCCGGCGCGAAGTTGTCAACGCTCGCACGAACCCTCGCTGCTCCCGGAAATCCATCGCCGCTTCATCCGCAAGTTCGTCACAGTTACTTGCACGTTTCGCCGCGTCCCTGCGCGCCCGCGAACCAATGTGTTACTCTGGTTTTTCCTGGAACGTGGCCATTTTCCGTCAGTGCTTCTCGCGGTGCGCTCCGTTGCGCCAAAGTTCAAGGATTAAGAGGGTAGGCAGAATGAATCGCAGAACTTATGTTCGTTCTATTGTCGGCCTGTTCGCGCTGCTCGCGTTTCTTACGTCCGCGGCACGCCTCAAGGCGCAGACGCGTCCCGCTCCCATTCGCATCTACGCGGATTTGAGCGACGCCCCGAAGCGAATCTTTCACGCCCACTTGGTTTTCCCGGTTTCGCCCGGCCCATTCACGCTCCTCTATCCCAAGTGGATTCCCGGTGAGCACGGCCCGAACGGCCCCATCTCCGACGTTGTCGGCCTGCGTTTCATGGCCGGCGGAAAAGTTTTGCCGTGGCGTCGCGACGACGTGGATATGTTCGCTTTCCACCTCGTCATTCCCGAAGGCGTCACTGAACTCGATGTTTCGCTCGACTATCTCACGCCGCTTGAAAGCGAAGGTTATTCCGAAGGCCCTTCCGCCACCGCCAAGATGGCGATTCTCGAATGGAATCTTCTCGTGCTCTATCCCGAAGGCGCGAAGACCGACGATCTCACTTACCAGGCCACGCTGCGTCTTCCCTCCGGCTGGAAATACGGCACCGCGCTCGAGCTCGCGCAAGAGACCGATGATGGCGCATCCGAATTCAAGCCCGTCTCTCTCTCCACGCTCGTCGATTCCCCCGTTCTGATGGGCGAATATTTCCGCTCGATCCCTCTCGCCACCGAAATCCAGCCGCCGCATCGCCTCGATCTCGCCGGCGATTCCCGCGATGCCGTGGAAATTCCGAAGGACGAACTCGAAGACTACAGCCACTTGGTCCGCGAGGCCCAGGCGCTGTTCCAGGCGCACCACTATAATCATTACGATTTTCTGCTCAGCCTCACCGATCACATGGACCCCAACGGTCTCGAGCATCATCAATCCAGCGACAATCGCGCGCCCGAGCGCATGCTCCTCGATCCCGTAGCACGCACCTATTACGCCGATCTCCTCAGCCACGAATTTTTCCATTCATGGAACGGCAAATATCGCCGCCCGCTCGGCCTGTCCACGCCCGATTTCCAGCAGCCGATGAAGGGCGATCTTCTGTGGGTGTACGAGGGCCTCACGCAATATTACGGCGAAGTGCTTTCCGCGCGTAGCGGCATCGAGACCGATGCCGATTACCGCGAGTGGCTCGCATGGACCGCCGCTTATCTCGACAATTGGCCCGGCCGCACCTGGCGCCCGCTCGAAGACACCGCCATATCCGCGCAATTGCTCTACATGGTTCCGGGGCAAGCTTGGCGATCTTGGCGGCGCTGGGTAGATTTTTACGATGAAAGCTGGCTCATGTGGCTCGATGCCGACGTCACGATTCGTCAGCTCACGCATGGCCAGAAATCGCTCGACGATTTCTGCCGCCTCTTTGACGGCGCGCCTTCCAGCGGGCCACAGCTCGTGCCCTACACGCTTGACGAAGTCGTCGCCGCGCTAAATCAAGTCGCGCCCTACGGCTGGCAAAAATTCTTCCACGATCGCCTTGACGTGATCACCGAGCACCCGCCGATGGGCGGAATCACCGGCGGCGGCTGGCGCCTCGTCTACACCGATCAGCCGAACACTTATATCCAGGCCATGGAACCGTCCGAAAGCCTGATCGCCGAAAACTTCACGCTGGGCATCGTCGTCAGCGGCCAGCAAGGTGCCAAGGCTGGCGATCTCCTTGACGTAATCCCCGGCGGACCTGCCGCGCAGGCCGGCCTCGCGCCCGGCATGAAAATCCTCACAGTGAATGGACGCGCCTGGTCGCCGGACGTCCTGCGCGGCGCCATCGCCGCCGCAAAAGGTTCAGCCGAGCCCATCGTCCTTCAGGTCGATAATGTTGGCTATTCCCAAACAGTTCGCGTCTACTATCGCGGCGGCCTCCGCTATCCCCACCTGGAGCGCGACGCCACCGTCCCCGACCTCTTAACCAACACAATCACGTCCCTCGTCCCGGCGAAATAGTCCGGCGGCCGCGTCACTTTTATTTCGCCATCCGTTTGGAGCAGGTTCCGCGCATCCGCGCCTGTGCGAGATAGGTAGTAATTGAGTGCGCACTGGTTCAACACGCTGATGATGCCTGACTCGAATAAGAACGCATAATCATCACCGGCTAGCTGGAAAGCCGAGGCCTGACGCGGTGCCCTCAGTTGATCCGACCAGGCGTAAACCTGGCTGGTATCCAAAAATGCCGACACTTGAAGCGGCAAGCTTCTCCCTCACTCTGAAAGTTCCAGCATCGTTCTGCGGCCGCACTCCATGAAAACGCTGCGAATATTCATTTCCTCCCCCAGCGACGTCAGAGCCGAACGCGTGCGCGCGTACGACGTCGTCCAGCGGCTTCAAACGAAATTTCGCGCCTTCATCAAGATAGAACCGATCCTTTGGGAAGACGAGCCCATGCGGGCCACTTCATCCTTTCAGGCGCAAATCTCGAAGCCATCCGAAAGCGATGTCGTCATCTGCGTCCTGTGGGCAAAAATCGGCACAAGATTGCCGCGGAATTTTAGGCGGCCGGATGGATCCGTCCCCACCGGAACAGAGTGGGAATTTGAAGATGCCCTCGAGTCCTACAAGACAAGAGGCACGCCCGACCTGCTCGTGTATCGCAAAACCGCTCCGCCTGAGATCAAGGTAACGAGCGATCAAATGCTCGAGGAATGGCAAAGCCAGAAGAAAGCGCTCGATGCTTTTCTCAATCGGTGGTTCCGGGATCACGAGGGTGCATTCCAGGCCGCGTTCAGCGCATTCGATACCGACGAGGACTTTGAAAAGCTTCTCGAGAAGCATCTCGAAAAAATCATAAGCCTACGGCTCGACAAGCCGGAGCTGATCAGTTGGACCGAAGGTTCGCCCTTCCGCGGCCTCGATGTTTTTCACGCGCAGCATCAGAAGATTTTCTTCGGGCGCGACCTGGCGATTGCCGAGATTACGAATCGCTTGCTTGAGCAATCTTTGCGGGGACGCGTGTTCCTTCTCGTCCTGGGCATGAGCGGTTGCGGCAAATCCTCTCTCGTCCGCGCCGGCGTGCTTCCCGAATTGATGCGACTGGGAGTGGCAAATGAAGTGGGCTGCTGGCGCTGGGCGATCCTTCGTCCCAGTGAGGCCAGCGGCACGCTGACGGAATGTCTCGCTTCGGCCCTGTTCACCGAGAAAAATGCGCTTCCAGAACTGTCACAGCTCGGCTACGACGTTCAACGATTTGCGGACTTCCTGCGCGATGCCCCCGCCCACGCAATCCCATTGATTGAGGCCGCGCTCGCAAAAGTATCGCGGCAATTCGCGCACGAATCGCTCCGTTCCAAGCCGCCCGAGGCCAGGCTCATTCTCGTCATTGACCAGCTCGAGGAGATGTTCACGATCGAGCGCTTTGACGCCGCGCAGCGCGCCGCATTCATTGGCGCAATTTCCGCTCTGTCGCGCAGCGGTTTGGTATGGGTAGTTGCCACAATGCGCAGCGATCTGTACGCCTCCTGCGCTGAAATCGAAGGCTTCCGCGCGCTCAAGTCCGACGATGGACAATACGATCTCGGCGCTCCCGGTGTCTCCGAAACAGGACAGATCATCCGCATGCCGGCGCTGGCTGCCGGTCTCTCGTTTGAGTCCCACCCCGTCACTCATCGGAAGTTAGACGACGCCCTTCAGGAAGAAGCCAGCAAAAGTCCGGAAGCGCTTCCGTTGCTCGAGTTCTGCCTGGATGAACTCTACAAGCTGCGAACCGAATCCCTCCTGATCACCTGGGATGCTTATCAAAAGCTTGGCGGCCTGAACGGCGCCATCACCAAGCGCGCCGAAGAAGTCTTCAGCTCTCTTTCCGTCGCGGGGCAGCGCGCCTTTCCGCGCGTGCTCTCGTCCCTGGTGACCATGGATGCATCTGCGACGAGCCGTCCCGCGCGTCGCAAAGATCTCGAAGCCAATCCCGCCATGGCCGAAGTCATCGCTTCCTTCACGCGAGCCAATCTATTTGTGACCGATGTCAATCAAGCCGGCGAACCCGTGGTTGCTGTCGCGCACGAAGCCCTGATCGGCTCTTGGCCGCGCGTTCAAGACTGGGTGCATGAGAATAAAGATTTTCTGCGCCTCAAAACGCGCATCGCCCAGGCCGCCCACCGCTGGCACGAGTCGGGCGAGGACAGCGATTTCCTGCTCCCCGAGGGAAAGGCGCTGGCCGAAGCCCAGGACGCGCTCACCAAACGCCGCGAAGAACTCGAAGACATTGAGTTCGTTCAGTCTTCAATTAAGGTCGCGGCTCACCGTAACGTGGTGCGCCGCTTTCTGGCCGCGGCCGCTCTTACCGTCGCGCTTTCTTTGATTTTTGGTTCCGTGATCTTGCAGCAGCGGCACGACGCTCTCGCCGCAACCGCCGCGGCCAGCGAAGCCGATTTCACTTTCGCCGCCGACGAAATGGAACGAAACGAAATCCCCGTATCGCTTGCGTATCTCGCTGATGCGCTCAGAAAAAATCCGGAAAATCAAAAAGCCATCGCCTTGACTGTCGCCGAGTTGCAGGATTCACCGCTCCCGATCCTCAGCATGCGCCACGACGATGAAGTTCAAGACGCCGAATTCAGTCCCGATGGCGCGCGCGTCGTCACCGCTTCCGTCGATGGCACCGCGCGTATTTGGGATGCGAAGACCGGCCAGCAGTTGAACGCCCAGCCGATGCGGCACGCGAATTGGGTCCATACCGCCGAGTTCAGTCCCGATGGAACTGAAGTGATCACGGGGTCATGGGATGGCACTGCGCGCGTGTGGAACGCGCAAACCGGCGCCGAAATCGGCGCTCCGCTCCAGCACAACGGCAGAGTTCTTACCGCGACCTTTAGTCCCGACGGCACGAAAATTGCCACCGCGTGTTACGACGGTACCGCTCACGTCTGGGATGCGCGAACGCTCCAACCCATTGGCAGCCCCATGCAACACACAGGTCCCGTTTGGTCGGCGCGTTTCAGTCCGGACAGCACTCGAGTCGTCACCGCTTCCGCGGATCACACCGCAAGAGTCTGGGATGCTTCTACCGGCGCGCCGATTTCGTATCTCGGCCAGCCCGCGGTCTTGCGCCATCAGGACGAAGTCAATCTCGCAATCTTTAGTCCCGACGGCAAATGGATCGCCACAGGTTCCGACGACGGTACGGCGCGAATTTGGGATACGCGGACATTTCAAGCGACTGGCGAACCCCTGCAGCACGGCGCGCCTGTGAATTTCGCAAGTTTCAGCCGGGATAGCCGCTTCGTCGTCACCGCCTCGTCGGATCACACTGCGCGCATCTGGCAGGTGCCTACCGGCAAGGGAGTTGGCCAGCCGATGCGCCACGACGGCTGGGTCCGTTCCGCGGACTTTAGTCCGGATGGCCGCATGGTCATCACTTCGTCGTATGACCGCACCGCGCGAATTTGGGACGCGCTCACCGGTTTACCTCTCGGCGAACCGCTGCGGCACAGCGGCACGGTCTACATGGCGCGATTCGGCAAAGACAATTCCACTATCGTGACGGCTTCCTTTAACCACACCGCGGAAATTTGGAAATGGCAACAAACGGCGGCGTTGCCGCTAATGAAGCAAACCGGCGCAATGATCTCCGCTTTTTTCGACGTCCGCGGTCAACATCTCGCAACTGTTTCCAGCCAGGGCGTACAGATTTGGGATCCAGTAACAGGCCAGCCTCAGGGCGCGCCAATTCTCCCCGAGAATTCTAGGGATGTCGTCACAGGCGCAAGCTTCAGCCCGGACGGCAACTCGCTCCTAATCGCCACCGCCGGTTCCGCCCAAGTATGGGACCTCGCCGCCCGCAACGTAGTAACAACATTAAAACCGCCGGATCCGGTCCTCCACGCCGCCTTTGGTCCGGACGATCATCTGATCATGATTGTGTCCGCGAGCGGCATCTCGCTCTGGGACGCGAAATCCGCTCAGTCTGCAGAGCCAAATCGAAGCGTTCGTCCTTCTCTCGCGCCGGGCGACAAGGTCGTGAACGCGAGATTCAGCCCCGATGGACATGTGATCGCCATTTACACATACGATGGTGCAATCGTTCTTTGCGACGCGGATTCTGGCAAGTTGATCGGGAAGCCCATGCAGCACAATGGTCCCGTAACCAACGTGGCTTTCAGCCCCGATAGCCAATGGCTCGTCACCAATTCCGCCGATCACACTGCGCGAATCTGGAATGCGCGAACGGGAGACCCCGCCGGCACGATGCGCGTCGATAGCTGGGTAACCGACGCCGAGTTCAGCCCCGACGGCAAGTGGATCGTAACCGCTTCCTCCAATTCGACGGCGCAGGTCTGGGATGCCAGAACAACTCAGCCGGTAAGTCAGCTCATGCGGCACGAGGATGCCGTAGTTTCCGCCAGCTTCAGTCCGGATAGCCGCTGGGTTGTCACCGCATCCTCGGACGGCACCGCCCAAGTATGGGACGCTCAGACGGGCATTCCGGTCGGCAAGCCGATGGCCTCCGCGAGCAAGGTCGTCACCGCAAGTTTCAGCCCCGATGGCAACTGGGTCCTCACGGGATCGCTCGATGGAACCGCCCGCATTTGGGAAGCACCCGTCACTACTAAAAAATCGCCGGCATGGTTGATCGAACTCGCCGAAGATGTTGGCGGATTGAGCCTGGATTCTCACGGCGTGCTTCAAACCACTCCGCGAGATGCTGCCGAGTTGCGAAATCGCCTCAACAGTCTATCTGTCTCCGATAACGTGGACCGCTTTGGTCATTGGATGGCGTCCGATCCCGCCACTCGCTCCGTTTCGCCTCGAGGAAATTAGACAGGTGTCGCTTGGCGTGCCGGTCCCAAAGGATCGATCGCACCCATGGTCTCCGCGAAATAGCGTACAAAGCGGGCGCGATCACAAATCAAACCGCGGTGCTGCGCTACGAGTCGATTTTATGTGTGTAGCATTTCGCGGTGAACGCCGGGAGGATTTCCCGCTACCGATACCGATAGAGCCGCACCCGATAAACGATCCCTCGCGCGGAATCGTCCGCGTTCAACTTCAGCACTTGTCCCGCTGAAGTCTCATCGCCGTTCATCCGCCGTCCGGTCACCCATTGGCCGCCATCGAAAGATTCTTCGTCGATGCTTTCGATCCCCACTATCGGCAATCCCGGCGTGTTCGCCGAAAACATGACCACCGCGTTCCCGCTTCCCGCCACGATGTATTCATTCGGCCCCGTCTGCAGAAATAGCGCCGATGCGCGCGCCGCGGCCGCGTCGCCCGTCGCACCCGCAGGTCGCGTCACCATCATTGTGTAATCGCCCAGCGAAATCCTGCCCGCCCGCTGAGCCTCTCCTTCCAGCACCACAGCGGAGATTTCGCCCGTCGATTGTTTCTCAAGGATCATCGGCGTCAAATGAGCCAAAGTCGCGTAAACATCGCTGATGGACCCGCCCGATTTTTCCGCCGTGCCCAACACGTCCACTGGAGCGGCGTTCTCGGAGTCAATCCCGAATGGCGAAAATCCAATCGTCGAAACTTGCCCCAGCGCATAGTAAGCGTTCGCCGCTCCCACCGCTCCGCCTCGCGCCTCCGGAATGAAAAGTGGATTGTCCGCGCGCATATATCTCTGCACCCACTCCGCGAAATCGTCTAAGTAAATGTCGGGCGATATCAAATCGATCGCCGTACCGCCCGCGCGCCACACGTCCATCGAATGCGCCAGCGGACCGCCGCTGGCGTACTGCCCCGCCTGGTAATTCGGCCGGATCAGCGCCGCATTCACGTACATCGGAATCGCATACTCCGCCTTGCCCGCCGCCGCGACGTAATTGATGTAGCTGCCGTATTGCCAGGACATGAAGAAATCGTCCGTCATCGCGCTCTTGCCGAAAACTTCTTCCCACGATCCCGTCGTCTTGCCGCCGTTCGCTTCCCAGATCGCCCGAAGCTCCGGATTTAGTCCCGCCCTGTGCTGTTGCAGATAGCTCGTCAGCGCTGCGGGCGCCGCTCCCGTGAACGCCGCGTTCGCCACAGCCGAACGATCTCGCGAATCGGGGTACACCCCTACTTCGTTCTCCACCTGCACCATGATCACCGTGTGCGCGTCGCCGTCC
Source organism: Candidatus Acidiferrales bacterium (assembly GCA_049790315.1). Taxonomy (GTDB): domain Bacteria; phylum Acidobacteriota; class Terriglobia; order Acidiferrales; family UBA7541; genus DASPOJ01. The sequence continues at coordinate 26,899 of JBAQYV010000161.1, forward strand.
ATCTCCCGAATATGTCGCATCAATGCCGCGAACGCGCGCGCATCCGTATCGCGATTCACCGCGTTGAAAGGCGATAGCCGCTCCGTATCCCGCCCATCCGCGGTTTGAACGCGTGGGAATTTATCCGTATTGTCTTTCACCCACGCAGGTGCGTAACTCGAAAGAGTGTTCTTCCAGCTCCCGAACCACAAGAACACCAATTTCAAATTGTTTTGCCGCGCCCCGTTGATCAAACCGTCCACAACCTCAAAATTGAACTTTCCTTCCTCGGGTTCGATCGTTTCCCAAGCCACCGGCGCCAGCACCGTGTTCAAATGCATCGCCGCAAGCCGCGGCCAGATCGGCTTCATATACGCCAGGCTCGAAGAACTCGAATTGTGCAGTTCGCCGCCGAGGATCAGAAACGGTTTGCCGTCCACAATCAGTTGCGTTGTGACGCCTCGCTTTTCAAGATGCGGCAAGCCCGATTTCGCCGCGCTCGTTTGCCCCGCCGCGTGGCCGGCGCAAACCAACACGAAAACCACCACCGCAATTCCCGGCAATTTAGATTTCGTCCCGTTGATCATTGGCTTGTCTCCATGCAGTTGATGGCGGAGTGCGGATCACTCTTGTTCGAGGCCGCCCTTTTCCACTTCGTGCATGCGAATGATAACACTGTCAACTTTCACCCTGCGGCGAGATTGAGCGTCCGTGGACGGCGTCGTGGGCGGTTGGGATTTGTTCTAATCATTGCCCTGTGGAAATCCCTTCGAATACTCAAAATATAATATTGCGGTATCGGTAAAAATGTGATATCAGGTGGTATGAAGCTGAAACAATTCCTCGATTTCCCTCCATCCAGTCACCATGCCGCATACGTCTGCCAGAATGTCGCTATAACTCCTTTATTGTCAGTCAATTGCCCAAAGAGTGCGCATCTCATTGATAAAAAGCATCTTGAAC
>JBAQYV010000162.1:0-37219 GCA_049790315.1 Candidatus Acidiferrales bacterium
CGCGCGCGCCGAGTTCGATGAAATCCTTGAGATGTTGTCGAACGGGATTGCGGCGCGACGGGGCCGCTATGGCGCGTATCTGCATCGCGACCAGGTGAACAGGCGCCTACGCGGACGCCGCGGCAGCCGCCTTGCCGCCATCACGAGTGGCGGCGCGATTCCAGATAACGCGCTCTACACCGTGATCGCCGAGCCCGAACACATCGTGGTCGGCACGGTGGATGAGGATTTCGCCGTCGAGAGCCTCAGAGGCGACATCATTCTTCTCGGAAACACGTCTTGGCGTATCCGTCGCGTACAGTCCGGATCGGTCTTGGTTGAAGACGCGCACGGCGCGGCGCCGAATATTCCCTTCTGGCTTGGCGAGGCCCCCGGCCGCACCGCCGAGCTTTCCACACAGGTCGCCGAGATAAGACAACATATAAGCGACCTCACCGAAGGCGCTTCACCGACCCAGGGCCGGAGCATCTCTGCTGCTACTTCCGCTGCCGTAGATTGGTTGAAGCAAGAATGCGGACTCGAACGGTCCGCTGCCGAGCAGGCCATCGAATACATCGTCGCTGGCCGCGCAGTTTTGCGCGCGGTACCCACACAGCAGACCGTAATCGCCGAGCGATTCTTTGACGAAAGTGGCGGCATGCAGCTTGTAATTCACGCGCCCTTCGGCGCGCGCATCAACAAAGCCTGGGGACTCGCTCTCCGAAAGCGTTTTTGCCGCTCATTCAATTTCGAGTTGCAAGCCGCGGCCACGGACAACGGTCTGAATATTTCTCTGAGCGAGCAGCACAGTTTTCCACTCGCCGATGTATTTCACTTTCTCCAATCCGCCAGCGTGCGCGAACTCCTTGAGCAAGCCGTCCTCGCTTCTCCAATTTTCGCAACTCGTTGGCGGTGGGTGGCGGGGCGCGCGCTCGCCCTCTTGCGCTTTATGGGCGGAAAGAAAGTTCCGCCGCAAATCCAGCGTATGCGTTCGGACGATTTACTGGCGGCGGTATTCCCGGAAGCTCTAGCATGCCAGGAAAATATCGCGGGTGACATTCGGATCCCTGACCATCCCCTCGTCCGCGAAACAATGAAAGACGCGCTGATGGAGGCAATGGACATCGACGGCCTGCAGAATCTTCTCCGCCAGATCGCGTCAGGCCAGATTCGATGCCTCGCGGTGGAGACTCCTGTTCCCTCTCAGTTTTCGCATGAGATTTTGAATGCCAATCCGTACGCCTACCTCGACGACGCACCATTGGAAGAGCGCCGCGCGCGCGCCGTGGAAATGCGCCGCATGCTCCCCGATGCTGTTCTCTCGGAAGTCGGGCGCCTCGATCCGGCCGCCATCGCTGAAGTGCGCCAACAGGCATGGCCGGATGTTCGCGATGCCGATGAGCTTCAGGATCTACTCCAGACGATAATCGTATTTCCCGAGCCTCGCAACTCAAGCGTGACCGCGCCCACGTCCTTCGCGTCACGCAATCTCACTCCGCTTCAAGAAAAATGGAGCGAGTCAACATGGACGTGGCCAGCGTACTTTGCCGAACTTTCAGCTCACCGCCGTGCTGCGCGCGCCGTTGTCGAAAATCGGCCCTATTGGGTGGCGCCGGAAAGAGCCGCGGCATTTGGAGCATTATTTCCGGCTGCGCAGTTCCAATCCGGGCTCCCTGAAATCGAAAGTCAGCCGCGCTCGCCGGAAGATGCGTTGTTCGCCTGCGCCACCGGTTGGATGGCTCACGTCGGCCCAATCACCGCAACCGCCCTGAGTGAATTCCTGGGAATTGCGAAGGGCGATATTGAAAAAGTCTTCTTGCGCCTTGAGGGCAGCGGCTCCATCCTCCGTGGCCGCTTCACGAATCTTGCGGAAAACGAAACCGAATGGTGCGACCGCCGCTTGCTGGCGCGAATTCACCGACTTACGCTCGGTGCGTTGCGCAGCCAGATTCAGCCGGCCACCGCCGCTCAATTCATGCGTTGGCTATTGCGGTGGCAGCACGTCGCCCCTGGCTCTCAAGTCCTTGGCGAACGCGGCACGCTCGAAGTCCTGCAACAGCTTCAAGGTTTTGAAGCCCCGGCGAACTCATGGGAGCGGCAAATCCTTTTCAGGAGGATCGCAAATTACGATCCGAAAGTTCTCGATCAGCTTTGCCTGACCGGAGCCGTTGGCTGGGGACGCCTTTCCCCTCACCCCGCCGTGTTTGAAGATCGCAACAGCATCAATCGCCGTGTCGTTCCCACCAGCGTTGCTCCGATCGCGTTCTTCGTGCGCGAAGACGCTGACTGGATGATTTCCCAGCACGTGGAGGCCGATCCCGACGGCCCACGCGGCCTGAGCCAAGCCGCGCGCGACGCCTTGAATTATCTCCGCCAGCGCGGCGCTTCGTTTTTCCCCGATCTTGTGCGCGGCACGGTACGCCTGAAGGCGGAAATGGAAACCGCGCTATGGGAACTCGTCACCGCGGGAATGATCACCGCCGATGGATTTGACAACATTCGCGCTCTGATCGACCCGAAGCGCCGCGCTGGACAAGGCCGCGGCCATAACGCACGGCCCCGTCACAGCAGCGGACGTTGGTCGCTCCTATACAGTGGAGAAGTGCCTGATCGCGCGCAGATTGCCGAGGCAACCTGTTGGATGCTGCTCAAGCGTTACGGTGTGGTTTTCCGCGAAGTAATCGCGCGCGAAACAATCGTTCCTCGCTGGCGCGAGTTGCTGATTGCGCTGCGCCGCCTCGAAGATTGCGGCGAAATTCGCGGCGGCCGTTTCGTTAGCGGTTTCATGGGAGAACAATTCGCGCTACCGATGGCCGTCGAGTCTCTCCGCGCAATGCGATCCGTAGAATCTTCCGGCGAAATAGTCACGATCTCCGCGGCCGATCCGTTGAATCTGGTGGGAATCTTGTTGCCGGGAGGCCGCGTGTCCGCCACGTCCGGCAAAGTTGTGACGTTTCGCGATGGCGTGCCACTCGAAACGGAAGATCACGCCGCCGGATTTGCGAAACCTCTCGCTGTCTGATGTCGTAACTTTTTGCCGCGGCCGAACTACCGCTTTCCGCCTTTTTTCACAATTGCGTAGAGCCGATCGAGCGGCTCTTCGAGCGATTGCGCCACATCGAAGAACTCGCCCCACAAATTGCCGATCTTTGCCAGGCGCCGAGGCACGCTTCTCAGCGTCCATTGCTCGGGATCGAATCCGTTGCGCAATTCCTTATCCGTAACGGGAGTAGAAACCGTGGCCCCGGCAGAAGCGCGAACGCTATACGCGCACGCCAGAGGTTTGCCGCGCGCGTTCTGCAACGCGTCAATCATCACTTTACCCCGCGGCCGGTGACCGACAGAACGCTCCATCGTGACGTCGCGAAGAATCTCGGCGTCCAACGATCGCGTTACGACTTCAGCAAAACGTCGCGTATCGGCGTAACGATATCCTGATTTCAGTGGAACGAAGATGTGAAATCCCGTTGCGCCCGAGGTTTTGAGAAAACAGCGCAACCCAATATTTTTCAACAGTTCGTGAATTGACCGCGCTACCCTTAGAACAGTGTCATACGGCGTTGCAGGGGTCGGATCCAGATCGAAAAACAAATAGTCCGGATTATCTTGGCTCTCCACGCGGCTCGACCACGGATTGTGATCAATGCATCCGAGGTTCGTAAGATAAAGGAGTGACGCCAAGTTGTTGGCCATGACGTACGGCATCTTGGCTTCACGTTCATCGGAATAGACACTCGCCGTCGCCATCCAATCCGGAATTCCCGGCGGAGCCTCTTTTTGGAAAAAAGACTTACCGTCAACCCCATTCGGGTACCGCCGAAGAACCAGTGGCCGCTGGCGCAGAAATGGAAGAACATAGCGCGCCATTTTCGCGTAGTAGTCGAGCAAATCACCCTTGGTTATTTTCGGCTTCGGGAAATACACCTTGTTCAAATGAGTCAAATGGATCGGATGGCCGTGAACCTTCAAAGAAATATCGACGGACTTCGATGCCGCGATTTCTAGAGCGATTCTGTGTCCATCGTTTGAGCCCCCATCGGAGCCCATGTTCGATTCTATCGAGGCGATTTCTTTCTTTTTCCTGGCGGGTTCCTCCACGATTGCGGCCGCTGCGCGAGATCGGGCCGGCTTCACCGCAATCGGCTTGGCGCTCGCGAAAGTGCAGTCCGCTGGCTCGCGATCCTTCCGCATTCCAAGAAGCACGGGCATGCGCAAATGTTCCCCATGCGTCCAATTGCCAAATTTGATTCTTGCCACAAGCTCCGGGCGTACCCAATGAACGGGCTCCTTCAGACTGGGCTCCTTTCGGAATGAGCAAGTATTCGATTCAATCGCTTTCAATTCGTCATGCAATCGCCCTTGCTCCGATTCAGCAAACCCCGTTCCCGCGCTGCCGATGAATTCCAACTCTTTTCCCCGATAAAGACCCAAAACAAGCGCACCGAAATATTTCCTGCTGCGACGCGGTTCTGTCCAGCCACCGACCACCGCGTCAAGTTCGTTCACCACCTTTAATTTGATCCATTCAGACGTTCGGCGCCCGGAATACCCGCTGTCGATTTTCTTCCCCACAATTCCTTCCAATCCTTGCTTTATTGCTTCTCCGAAGAGCGCTTCACCGCGCTCACGCTCATGTTCGGAATAGCGAAACACGCCGTTGATGTCCAAGGCTTGCTTCAGTAATTCCTTGCGCTCCAGCAACGGTACTTTGCGAACATCGAATCCTTGCAAGTACAGAAGGTCGAAGAAATAGCAGACAATCGGAACTTTGTTGCGAAGCGTCAACGACGGATTCTGCACTCCCAGCCGCTCTTGCAACCGCTGGAATTCGCTGCGCCCCCGGCTATCGAGCGCAACCACTTCGCCGTCAAGCACTGCGGTGTTCGCGTGCAATTGTTTTGGAAGCTCCTGTAGTTCCGGAAACTCCGTCGTGATGTCCCTGCCGGACCGCGAGAAAGCCGCAACGGTCGAGCCTTGCAAATAGACAAGCACGCGGACACCGTCCCATTTCACTTCAAATACCCAGTTCGGATCTGAGAATGGTTTGCTTCCAAGTTCCGCAAGCGTCACCGGAAGTTTCGATGGAAAATCCGACCGAACAGCTCCCACCGGCATAGATTGATTCCGGCGCACCCGATTAAGCGAGGCGCCGGGTGCCGGAAGTGATCGCGGCGAAAGCACTGATTCCGAATGCGCTTCCGCTTCCCAGTCGGTCCGAGCCTCCTCATCACGGTGTTTGATCAGGAGCCATTCCTTATGATCCGCGGACCGGCGAAGCCGAACCAAAACGAAGCTGCCGCGCAGCTTCTTTCCGAAAAGTTTGAATTTCCATTCGCCGCGGCGATACTGCTGACCGGCAGTCTCGGGACCTTCCGTCTCGTAGGTTCCCGCGTCCCAAACGATTACCTCGCCTGCACCGTAGTTTCCCTTCGGAATCGTTCCCTCGAACTCGCGATAGGAAAGCGGATGATCCTCCACTTCGATCGCCAACCGTTTGTCACCCGGATTTAACGACGGACCTTTGGGCACAGCCCACGATTTCAGAACGCCATCGAATTCCAATCGCAAATCGTAGTGCAAACGCCGAGCCGCATGCTTTTGGACTACGAATCGGTTCCGGACCATCGGCTCTTTTTTCCCGATAGGCTCGCCGGTCTTTGAGAAATCGCGTTTACGCCGATATTCGCGAAGCACTTTCACGCGAAGAGTATATTCGCAGGTTTTGCTGACTCAATTGGATTCGCCGACTGCGAAGATACGCTGCGCCGGACAACACGCTGAGAGACAGGCGCTTAGGGAGCCCTGGTGGAACCGCTCCCTCTACCGCGTTCACCTGATTGTCGTTATTCATCGCTTTGCCAGAATGTAAGCGGAGGCAGCCATGGCTTCATCCACTTGGAAGGGCGCTTTGAGTTTCGGTCTTCTCACCATTCCGATTCGTTTGTACCCAGCGGCGCGCAGTGAGCGGACCTATCTGCACCAGTTGCATAACAAGTGCCATACGCGATTGAAGCAGCCGCTCTTCTGCCCCACGTGCAATCGAATTGTAGGCCGCGACGAGGTGATCAAAGGCTACGAATACGAGGAAGGCCAATACGTATTGGTGGATAAAGATGACCTGCAAAAAATGACTCCAAAATCCGGCAAGATCATGGAGATTCTCGCGTTTGTCAAAGAGGATCAAATCGATCCCGTCTACTTCGACGCGTCCTATGTGGCTATGCCGGAAAAAGATGCTGACAAGCCGTATCAAGTGTTGCTGAAAGCCCTTGAGGATACGCATCGCGTAGGAATCGCGCGCGTAACGATGCACCAGCGTGAGTACACGGTTTTTATCCGGCCCCGCAATAATGGAATTACCGTGCACACCATGTATTTTCAGAATGAAATTCGGCAAGTCCCTGGCTATGGAGAGAAACCCAAGGACATGCACTTGAAGCCGCAGGAAATCAAGCTCGCCGAACAACTGATTGAAAGCTTGTCAGAAGATTTCAAGCCTGAGCAATACCACGACACGTTCCAAGATGAGTTGCGCGCATTGGTACAAGCAAAACAGCAGGGCAAGACCTTCACCGAAAAATCTGCGCCGCCGCGTGCCAAGGTCATCGACATGATGGACGCCCTCAAGAAAAGTCTTAGCGAGGCCCAACAGGGAGCGAAGCGACGCCGCACTTCTCAGGAGCCCGTGTCTGCTCAACGCGCGCGTCGGCGCATGGCGAGCTAGTCATGGAGAGAATCACGTGACTCCATGTCACTGGCAAGGGCGTCTGCGATTTATCCATCAGAAGCTTCGTACATACGCTGAGTGCGAGCACCGCCGCCGCGCATGACGAAATCTCCACCGAAATTTCCACCTCCACCGATCCCGCAAGACCCTTCGCTCCAAGACCTGGCAGAAGCATCCAAGAATTGCAAGGCCTGCGACTTGTGGCGGAACGCCACACAAATCGTCTTCGGCGAAGGCGCCTCTCGGGCGAAAATCATGATGATCGGCGAGCAGCCCGGAAATCAGGAAGATCTCGCCGGGAGGCCTTTCGTCGGCCCCGCCGGTAAATTGCTGGACGAAGCTCTCGCTGCAGCCGGAATTGACCGGGCAAAAGTCTACGTGACGAATGCTGTAAAGCATTTCAAATGGGAGCCGCGCGGAAAGCGTCGCATTCACAAGAAACCAGGCGCCAGGGAAATCGACGCGTGCCGCCCCTGGCTCGAAGCCGAAATCGCCTGCCTGAAACCGGGAATTATCATATGCCTTGGCGCCACCGCCGCCCAATCGTTGCTCGGCCGCGGTTTCCGGGTCACTCAACATCGCGGTGAATTCCTGAAATCGACACTCGCGCGCGTGGTCATGGCAACCGTGCATCCGTCATCGATTTTGCGCGCCCCCGATGAACAGACGCGCCGCGAGGAAATGGAACGTTTCGTCGCTGACCTCAAGAAGATCCCGCCGGAATAACACCTGATACATGTACAGGATTCCCGGAGCGGCACTTACAACCATTTCGGGATGTTCACTTATCCCCCATCGGCCTAAGTTGGATGCGAGTTTAGTTAGAATCTCAAAAGGAGATTGCATCCAATGGAAAACAACAATTTGCGACAACTTTTCATCGGCGAGATTCAAGACCTCTACGATGCCGAGCATCAACTCATCGAGGCCCTGCCGAAAATGGCGGAAGCCTCCGCGTCTCCCGCATTGCGCCAGGGATTTGAATCGCACCTGCGCCAAACCGAGGGACATGCCGGGCGTTTGGAGCGCGTCTTCAAATCCTTGGGAGAGGAAGCCAAGCGCAGAAAGTGCAAGGCCATGAAGGGCCTCGTAGCTGAAGGCGCCGAAATGATCGACGGAGGTTTCGAGGGTGCCGTGAAAGATGCCGGATTGATCGGCGCGGCCCAGCGGGTCGAGCACTACGAGATCGCCGCATATGGAACGGCTCGTGCCTTTGCGGAGCTTCTCGGCGATCAGGAATCGGTTTCGCTGCTGGAACAAACCCTCAAAGAGGAGAAAGAAACCGACGAAAAACTAACCGAGCTGGCAGAAACAATCAATCCCGAGGCCGCCGGTTCCGAATCCGCGGGATCAATCGGCGCGGATCGAACCACTATCAAGCGCAAGGCCAAAAGTGCGGGTAGATAACGCACTCTCGAGACGCAAAAGTGCGTCCGCCCTCCTGACGGTGCGTGGCAACGCGTCTCGCAATGATAGTGGCGGAACCTGGACGCGTAGACGCTGAACGGTAGAAGGGACGCTGTTCGGTGGCGTCCCTTCTTTTCTCGCGGCGCGAGCCGGCAACAACGGCTTCCGCGCGCATTTTTTCGACGTCGAGTTACTTCTTAAGACTTCTTGCGGGGAACTTTGGCGCCCTTTTTTCGGGCCTCGGACAACCCAATGGCGATGGCCTGCTTGCGGCTCGTTACGCGCCCGCCTTTCCCCCCTTTTCCTGAGCGCAGCGTCCCTTTCTTCTCCCGATGCATCGCACTCTTGACACTTTTTCCAGCAGCTTTTCCGTATCGCGGCATTGGTTGGCTCCCGTCAAAATCGATTTAATTGAATCTACAGCGATACCGAAATACCTACGAATGACTTCTCCGCTCCCGGTTTCGCCAGCTTCAGAAGCTCCGTTCTATTGAAGAATATCGGCGGTAATCTGGGACAGTCGATACGGTAAAACGCGTAGTTTGGCGATGAGGCGCGGCTAGACCAGTGAGCTTGTCAGCAATATCCCACAGATTCCCTCAAATCTCGCGTCTAGGCACCAGACGGGCCAAGCCATTGAGACACGTCTAAGTGAGTATCCGCGACTCGCGATCAGAGGCGAACTGTCATTTTTCTCGTCGACATTTTAACGTGACGAATCTTTCCCTCTTGAACAACGATCAGGTCGATTTCCCGCGGCGCACCCGGAAGCATTCCGGCTCCCGGCTCGCGCTCGATTGTGCATTCGCGAAGACGGTCATTCCATACGAATCGAGTCCGGGTCGCCTGACCCTTCTCGTAGTCGAACGAAATCCCATCGTCTTCGTACAGCACGTATTCGGAATCCGCGCCCGGATAAATGTTTACCGTCATCGGCGCGTCCGACGCCTGCAAAGCATATTGCTTCACCGGCCCCATGGGAACCATCGCACCGGCCCGCGCGTAAATCGGTATTGTCGCCAAATCCACGGCTCGATTAATCTCGCGTCCACCTTCGATTTTTTCTCCGGTCCAAAAGTCGTACCAGAATCCTTTCGGCAAATAGAGATTTCGCGTGCTCGCGCCCTTTTCCGTCACCGGCGCCACTAACAAATCTCGCCCCCACAAATATTCGTCGCCGCGCGCCACAGCAATCGGATCGTGCGGGTAATGCAGCCACAGCGCGCGCATCACTGGCAGCCCCGTGTCGTGCGCTTCCCGCACCGCGGAGTAGGAATAAGGCAGCAAGCGATACCGAAGGTCCAGATACTTACGGCAAATCGGCTCAACTGCGGCGTTGTGCAGTTCGCTCGGATCGGGTAGCCCTTCGCCCGGGCGCACGCCGCCAAGTTCTTTCGGCCCGTAATCGCCCGTGTTCCAGCCCCACGGCGTATGCAATTTCCACGCTCTGCCATGCGACCGGAACAACGTGCAGAAGCAGCTGAATTGGAACCACCGCGCGTAAAGCTCGCCAGTATATTCCGGCGTGGTAAAAAATCCCCCGGTGTCGGTGCCCCAATACGGCAGTCCTGTCAGCCCCGCGTTGATACCAACTTTCACTTGTGCCGCCAGCGTTTCCCAACGCGACATGATGTCGCCCGACCATAGCCAGCCGTAACGCTGGCTGCCGGCGTAACCGTTGCGATGCAATGCGAATGGCCGCACATTCGGCCGCACAATCTGTGGCCCTTCCCAATACATCCGGTTGCGAGCCAAGCGCGATTCAGGACTCAACTCATCGCCGTCATCCGGCCACCAACCATCCACTCCCATGCCAAACACATCCAGATGTTGCGCCCAATAATGCGCCGCATCGGAAGGATCCTGCGCTGCGGCGCCTCGGTCGCTCACCGCGCCGTGCAGATCCTTCGGCGCGGCGTTCACGTGCAAGATTACTTTGAAGTCTTCGTCATGGAGCTCGCCAATCGTTTCCGCCGGCTTCGGAAAAATTTTGTCGTTGAACGTAAAGGAACCCGCTCCGGTATTCCATCCCGAGGGCGCATATCCCGTTCCAAGAAAGATCAACGAGTCGCACGGCAACGCGCCATCGCGAAACTTCTTGGCTTCAGAAAGAATTTCCTCGTTGCTATCGAGCGTTCGGTGAGATTGAAAGTATCCGAGCGCCCAGATCGGCGGCATGTGCGGAAAACCGGTCAGTTGCGCGTACTCACGAAGAATTTCGGACGGCTCCCGCGCCGCCACAAGAAAGATGTCCAGCGGAACGCCGGGCGCCCCGTTGAGAGCGGTAAATCGGCATTTCTCCTGCGACAAATCGAACGCGCCGTAAGGCCGATGAAAATAAAACGCCCATCCGTTCGCTGAAATCAACCAAGGAATCGGCACGCGCGCCCCCGTCACTTGCAGGTCGGGCATGGTCTGACCGTTCTTCATCGGATCGTTCACGCCGCGCCGATCGAATTGATGTCCTCCTTCCCCCAATCCGAATATTGGCGCATTGCCGGCGTCGAACGTGACGGCGGCCGTTTGCGTATCAATTTGCAAACGCTGAATCGGCTTTCCCCCGGCATCTTCTACAGCAATCGAAAGCGGATCGGATCGCAATTGAATGCGCAACGCGCCCCACGGGATCGTCCGATCCGAAGGAACGGTTCGCAACCGAACCAGCGGCGCCGGCCAATCGTTGCGCACCAAATCCAGGGACTGCTCGATCGGCTGCGCTTCATTTTCAGCGGACAAAGCCAGAAAGCTGATGCGCAGCGTTTTTTCGCTCACTGGCACAAGCGTGAGTTCCACACGTTGCCCTGCCACGATCAGACCGTCGCCGATCGGTTTCGATGGAAGCCCCGCGAGGAGCGATGCGGGATTCGCAAGCGCGCTCGCGCCCGCGACGCCCAGCCACGCAATCGCCTTGCGGCGAGAAACGTCGCGACTCATCGGTTCACCTTCCTTGCGACCGCCGTAATGGCCGCTTCAGTCTCATGCAGAGCGGCCTGCGCTCCGAATTTAAGACTGGAAATATCGTTCGTGCAAAACAACACATTCGCGCCGAGATCGATCCAGAATTCTGCTTCGCTCGAATTTACAGCTACGGCCACGTTCTTGCCGTGCTCATGAACCACGCGCACCAGTCGCCGCGCCACCTCCGCTACCTTAGGATGCGTCGTTTGCCCGGGCACACCGAGGCTCGCCGAAAGGTCGGCCGGTCCAATGAAAATGTCTACGCCCGGTATAGAGCAAAGTTCCTCGATGCAATCGGCCGACTCTTTTGTTTCCACCTGCACCATCAAACTCAAGTCACGATTCACATCCTGCTGCGCGTCCGGCACGCTGTCCACCAGTCCGTATCTTAGCGCGCGCGATACGCTGAAGTAACCGCGTTGTCCCAGCGGCGCGAATCTGGCGTTTCGCAACAGATCGAGCACCTGTTGCGGCGAATTGGCCATCGGCAGATCGATGATGTCGGGCCCGCACTCTGCGGCCTTCAAGATGCTTTCGCGCTGCGTGTCGGGAATGCGGATCATTGAAAGCATCCCGTGCCCCGTCGTCATTCGGCAAAGATCGGCGGCTTGCGCAAAAGTCAAAAACGCGTGCTCCATTTCGATCCACACCACGTCAAATCCCAAATGCGCGGCAATTTCCAGGAAGACAGGATCGTAAAAATATAGTGCGACGCCCAGAAGCGGCTTTCTCGGAGATTCTTGCAGGGCCTTTTGTAACCGATTCATTTTTCTTCTCGCCTTCCCGAGTCACACGCGACTCGAATATCGAAAAGTTTTCCCGCTGCCCGCTCCCGCCGCTTAACCCGCGCGGCGCGGACTGCCCGCTTACGAAATGACGGCCTCCGCCTTCGCCGCCTCAGATTCTCGCCGCTCAAGCCATGTCCACAGCGTGAGACCGTGTCGGGATCGAGGGAGCCCCGGCGCCACCACCGCGGTCACGTACCCAACGCCAAGTAAAATAACGTTACCCACCACTCCGATCATATATTCATGCCAAGTAAATCGCGGCAAATGAAGTCGCGCGGCAATAGTTGGGCTCGCCGTCAGAGTCGCCCACAGTGTGAAAATCAGATTCGCCGCGATGCCGATTTCCGCCGCGCGTCGCGTCGCGGCTGTGCACAGAAATGCCAATAGGAACAAGCCCGCAAGCCCTCCGGCGACGACCGACAAAACTCCGTAGTACAGCGCGAGCGCCGTCCCTTCGCTATGTGCGAGCGTCCAGGCAACACCGAGCGCCACGGCGCCCACGCCAACCACTGCGGTTCGACCAACACGCAACCGCCGCGCATCGTCGCTCGCAGGCCGCAACATCCGGTAACCATCCTCCACGATAATCATCGCCAGGCAATTCAAGTCCGACGAAAGCATCGCCATAGCCGCACCGAACAGCGCCGCAAGAAACAATCCCGCGACACCCGGCGGTAAATGTGTCGAGAAGAAGTATGGAAAAACCTGATCTCCCTTCGTCACGTACGCCGGCAAATGCTCGCCGCTAATGTGATAGTAGGACCACAACAGCGTTCCGATCAGCATGAACAGCGCCCACACCGGCAGACACAGCCCGGCTCCCAACAGAATCCCGCGCAGCGCCGCGCGATCGCTTTTCGCGGAAAGATAGCGCTGCACTACCGACTGATCGGCGGTGTATTTCTGCAAATAAAAAAAAGTGCCGTAAAGTAAAAGTACCAAGAGGCCCGGCGAACGCAGTGTCAGCGCGGTGCTGCCCAAGCCAAACTTGTGCGCTTGCCACGCCACGCTTAATGCGTGTGACGGACCACCCGGCGGAAGGAACAATAGATAACCCACAGCCACTACAACGCCGGCACCCAACAAAATTGCCTGCAACACATCGGCCCAAATTACCGCTTCGAGACCGCCCACCAGCGCGTAGACAATCGCAACCACGCCAGCCAGCAACAGCAGCGAGCCGACGCTCCAACCCGTAATGCTGTTCACGGTCAGTGCGAGCAAATAAAAAACAAATCCCATCTTAGCCAAATGTCCGATCCCGAACATCAACGCGCTGTATACCCGCACCGGTCGGCCAAAACGATCCCCGAAATATTCAAACGCGCTCATTCCAATAGCGTGCCGATAAAATGGCACGATCACGAATCCCGCGACGACCGGCACGGCCAAAATCATCACGCCCGGCATTATCAACGACCAATCGCCCGCGTATGCCGCGCCCGGGTATGCCACAAACGTCACGCTCGTAATCATCGTGGCGAGCAGCGAAATCCCCATTGCCCATCCGGGCACAGAACGCCGCGCGACGAAATAACTCTCCGTGGTCGTTTGGCGCCGCGAGAAATACAGGCCGAGCACAAGAAGCACAGCCAGGTACAGCCCGATCACGGCGGGGTTGATCCAACCGGCCACCAGGATGGAAGCGGCGCTTGTCATTTTGGGGACGACGGCGGAATCGCGGGCGGCATCCTCGCGCGATTCCCCGCCATTTTCGCGGCCATGCGCATCGCTGCTTTCATATTGCGCGCGTCCGCTTTGTTTTGTCCGGCAATGTCGAATGCCGTGCCGTGATCCACCGACGTCCGGATGATCGGAATGCCCACGGAAATATTCACGGTCTCTTCAAAGTCGATCAACTTCATCGGAATGTGTCCCTGATCGTGATACATCGCCACCACCAGGTCGTATGCGCCGCGCGAGGCTTGCAAAAAAATCGTGTCGGGAGCGTACGGGCCGTCGCACGGAATTCCCGCGGAGCGCGCTTGTCGAACCGCCGGCGCGATAATCTGTTCGTCTTCCGTGCCAAACAAACCGTGTTCGCCCGCATGCGGATTAAGGCCGCAAACCGCCACGCGCGGCTGCGCGAATCCCAGCCATTGCATGGCTTGATGCCCCGCTTTGATCGTGCGCACGATGCGCGGCGTATCCAGTTGTATCGCCTTGCGCAACGCCACGTGCGTCGACACATGCACGACGCCCAGGCGCTCGTTCGCCAGTAGCATCCACGACTCCGGGCAGCGGCAAAGCTCGGCGATGTATTCCGTGTGCCCGGAAAATGCCAGGCCAGAAAGCGTGACCGCTTCTTTGTTCAGCGGCGCTGTCACCATGGCAGCGGTTTCGCCCGAGACACACATCTGCGTAGCCGTCTGTACGTATTTCACCGCGGCCGCGCCACACTCGGCGCTCAGGTGGCCAAACCGAAGGCCCAAGTTTTCAGGCAGCGCTTTAAGGTCCATCACCTGCGCGCGCAGTTGCCCTGGCGCAATTCCGCAAATTTCGCCCACGCGATCGAGCACCCACGCATCCCCGACGACAATCCAATTGGCCAGTGCCGCCACAGCAGGATCGGCCAGCGCTTTGAGCGTCACTTCCGCGCCCACCCCCGCCGGATCGCCAATCGTCACGGCGATCGATTGTTTGTTTTCTTCCGCCATGTGCTGCTCCTCGCTACTGCGCGCCCGATTCGATCGTTCCCATCAACTCGGCGACGTTCACCAAAGCCATTTCGTCGCCGAAGCCGCCCGCCTTCGTAACCGCAAGCAGACCATCCAACACTCCTCCACGAAAAACACCCCACGGAATTCCGGGCGACACCTCATCTCGAAGTAGAATCGCGGCCGCGCCGATCGCATCGCACACGAATTCCGCCGTATTCCCTCCGCTGAGTAACGCTGCGGAGATTCCAGCGCTTCTCGCTTCGGCGATCAGCACACGAACTCGTTTGCAATCCGCTTCCATGCCATACAACAGAAGCAGCAGATGGCGACCCTGACGCACGATATTCCTCACATCGTCCAGCGTGGCAGTTCCCGCATTGAGTACGTCGGCCTTGCCGCTTTCTCGCAGGCAACGCACCTGGAGCATCGTGACGGGGTGATCGGAGCCAATGCAAAATAAAATTGGAGCCGGCCGCTGCCTGGAATCGCCCACAGAAATGGTTTCGCTTTTCTCGGAACTGGCGACGGCGCGTCCCGCACCATGCTGATGGAATGCGGTCGCAAGTATTTGCGCCGCGCATTTAGCGAGTCCCGCCGAGCCTATCCACAAGGCTCGCTGCGGCAATTGATACAGGGCCTGCGCGATGCGCTCCAGGTCCTGCTTGGTCTCGGAATCGCACAGAATGAACTCCGCGCCACCGTTGCGCAGACGGAGAATTTCCTGCGCCATTTTTTTCGGCGTCGTTGCGTCGCCCGCCGAAAGAAGCGGTATGTTCTTCAGTCCTTGTTTCGAGAGGACAGCGCGGGCGTCGATCGTCGACGAACCGGCGCAATCGCGAACATAAAGCATTCCGCCAGCGACAGTGCGCCCTTGGGCCGGCAACGCCGGCGCGATCACTGCGAAATCAAGGTCGGCGGCCCGCATCATCGCCTTGGATTCAGCAACAATGTTTCCGCGCAGCGTCGAATCCACTTTCTTAAGGCAAATCGTGCCGGCGTCAGGCGCCAAGCGCCGAGTGAGCCGCCCCACTTCTTCAGCGGCGGCTTCGGGCAATTCGTGCCGTGACCGTGAATTCACGATTCGGACATCGGCGTCGAGCGATGCATCACCACTCGCGATCTCGACCACGCTGCGCAAACGGGAGCGCGCAAACTGCACGCCCGCGTCGCACGCACCCGTCAGATCGTCCGCGACTACAAGCGCGAGACACGCGCGTTGCGCGGAAATGCTGTCTGGTTCCTCGGCCATTTTTGTTTGCACGGCGTAAATCGAAATCTCCGGCAAATCGTTTCTTCGCAAACGCTATTTCGACATTCCAGCCACAACCGCCGCGGCGCGCGTCAGCTCGATGGCAACAATCCCGCGACGCGCCCCAGCTTCGCAGCGTGTGCGATCAATTTGCCGTCCGCGAGCACCGAAAGTCCTTGTTCTTTTCCAAATTTCTTGCCGGTTTCGTCCCACACGATCGTCAGCAAATGACCGTGATACGGCACGCCGTCCAAACAAAACCAATCCCAGGTGTTCGCGGGCAATAGCGGATGCACTTCCACCGTAGCGTCGGCGCGAGGACGCAATCCCGCGACATCCGTGATCACCAGATCCGCGTACGCGGAATGATTGTAGTGATCGCCCCGGCCGTAGAAGACGCCCTCTTTTATCTTTCGTTCTCGCGCAAGCCAATTGCCGGTGAACGGATCG
This sequence comes from Candidatus Acidiferrales bacterium, assembly GCA_049790315.1. Classification (GTDB taxonomy): domain Bacteria; phylum Acidobacteriota; class Terriglobia; order Acidiferrales; family UBA7541; genus DASPOJ01. Next base: position 16,219 of record JBAQYV010000162.1, read on the forward strand.
AGATTCTCGTCAACCCACGGAATCACGCGGCCATCGTCCAATCGCAATCGATGGCTCCGGGTGTAAAGCAGAAACGTCCGAAAATAATCCTGTGGCGATATCGCTTGATGGAAATTGCTGGCCCGCGTGGTGTTTAGGAAATTGCCGAGCGCCTTGAGCGTGATTGTCGTAGAGAATGGCCAGCTCGGACCATTCCACTGGCAATCGTCTCCGTTGAAAGCAATTTGAAATCCCGAGTTGCGTTGCTCGGCCGTCGTCGGACCGTACGGCGCGAACAACCCATTCGCGTCCGCCAGTTGTCTCCAAGCCGCTGCGTATTCAGTTCCGTCATGCGGCACGCCGAAAAGCCACGGCGTGAATCCGATTTCTTCGCGCACGCCCGCCAGCTTCCCCGATTCAAAAAGCGCCTCGAAAAATAGATCGCGCGAGTTCCATAAATGCTCGTTCACAAGTTGACGCAACCGCGCGGCTTTGATCTCGTATTCTTGCGCAACATCAGGCTTCCCTTGGAGCGTCGCAATCGCCGCGATCGCTTTGGCATTGCCAAACATGTAGCTATTGATCGTAGGCCGTGCGTTGTGAACTTTGCGCCCGCCACTTATTGACGATTCCATCCCATCGGCAACATCGAATTGCCAGAACAAACCGCTCGGCAGCAGCCGCTCTTGTTCCCAGGTCTTATAATCCAGAATCAACGCATCGAGTTGCGATAACAAGAAATCGCGATTGCCATTTACAAGCCAGCGATCGTAGACGGCGGCCGACGTCCAGCCGCTGAACTGATGTAGCTTGGGATGCAGCCCTCCGTTCGGTCCGCTGTGCAACCAGAAATTGATGTGCTGATCGATGTATTGTGGGTCGTGCAGCCAACGCCCTTCAGCGACATGATGGCCGAAAGCGCAGCTCAGCGCGTTGTATTCCCCCGCGTGTTTCACTGGCTTCAGGAACTCCGTAATGATGAATCCAACGGGAGTTTTCTCGATGTGCTTCCGATAAGCCCACCACCGGTAATAATAAATCTGCTCGACATCGCCATTTGGACACGCGAAAAACGGAATGTTCGCCTGCATCCAATCCCAAGCCGCCGCGTTCGGCACGTAACTCACAACTTCTTCCGGCGCCATCGCATTGAAGTAATCGATGTGATATCGGAAATCCGCCGGGTCAAGCACCATCTGTCGCTGCGAAGGTACTTGTGATTGCGGAGACCAGCTCTGATTTAGGGAAGTTTGCTCCAGCAGTGCGCTTCCCTCCACCGATAAAAGTGTTCGCTTCGGAAGTGTGCCGCCCCAATTGCCAGCCACGGCGCTGTTGGAGCCCAAAATCGCTGACGCCCCAGCCGCTCCCAGCCAAGCCAGCACTTTCCGCCGAGACGGTGCGTGTGCCGCGTGTCCCGCCGATTCATCGCGTTCCGCGTCGCCCGAATTCATGGTCGTCCCTCGCATGGTTCTATCACAGTCGGAATCGTCGGCGCGATTGACTCCTGCCACACGATTGACGGGCTCCCCTCGGCGAATCCGCCGCCCATATAAAGAAAGATGTCCGGCGTAAAAAATGGGAGCGAGACGAGCATCTTCAAACCACGATCAATCCGAGATCGATCTCGTCGTCGCCAATTCGGAGCTCTGGAGAACGAAAGGGCGCCGCAGTAAAAATATTGCGGCGCCCTTTCGATCGCTTCACCCATCGGTCAGAACATCAATCTTGCGCCAATCTGAAAGAAACGAGGGTTATATGTGGAAGTGACTTTGCCGAACGACGACAGGCTCGCGGGATTGGTCCCCACTCCGCCCAGATTGGGCCGGTTGAATACGTTGAAAGCCTCAAGCCGCAACTCGAGCGAGGTTCTCTCCCGGATGCGAATCATCTTGGCCAGCGCCATATCAGTATCGGCGTAACCCGGATTGCGGAACCGATTGGGCAGTTCATTTCCTTCTGTCCCAAGCGCGGGAACCGGAAACACCGATTGCACAGTCGTAGACGTGAGGGTGGACCCGAAAACACCGCTTAGGTACGACTGTCTGGATGTGTTGATGGCGTACCCCGTGGAAGGAATGTTCGGATAATCGTAGTTGTTGCCGTCCGCGTTGTAATCGCCGCCGCTATCGCCAGTTATTACGCCGCTGGTATAAATCGGCGCAAAAGCAGCCGTATTTACGACCGTAAACGGCGTGCCGCTCTGAAGTATGGTGACGGCGGAGAGCGTCCAATCGTTAATGATGGGCTTCACGTACCGCAGGCTGTCGGAATGCACGCCTGGCAAGTCATAGCTCGCGGACATTGAGAACCGGCTAGGTGCGTCCCAGTTCGAGGGTCCCCAGTATTGTTTGTAGTCCCCGGAATTAACTTGAACCGTGGGGTACGTACCCGCGTCGTCCCACGAACTCGACCGTGTGTACGACATATTGATGAAGCCGCGCGCCCACAGTCGGCCCTTGAACTCCGCGATGAACGCGTTGTATTCGGCCGTTGGTCCATTCTGTACATACCGGATACTACCGAAACTAGTATTCAGCCGGACGTCGACGTTATTGTTCTGGATTAGGCTGCCCGGGAAATTATTGATGTCGTAACCGTAGTAGGCATTGGTTATGTGCCCGTCAAAATCGGTAAACAGATCGTTCGAGTACGATCCCGAATAGCCGACACTTGCCGTGAAGTTGGATCCTACCGCGCGAGAGAAATTTACCGAATAGTTGTACGTGTTGGATGGCTTCAGATTTGGATCGTTGCCCGCGATGCTATAGATCACGCCGTTGGTGAGACCACCCTGGCTATTCAAACTGCTCGCCGGGAGTGCCGGATCGGGGAAGCCAAACGGATAGGTATTGCTGGTTCCCAGAGCGAAGATTGGCGCGGCAGTGGAACCGTTGCTGAAAAACGTCGGCACCGAAGCGGCGGGTGGGTTACCGGTCTCGTCCTGCACGTTTCCGAGCGTTACCCAGTCGTGATACACACCAAAACCGCCGCGCAGCAGCCATTGGCTTTTGCCGGTGATGTCCCAGGCAAACCCGACGCGCGGACTCCACGCCGTGAGGGCGTGGTTGAAGGCGCTGGGCACTTGCTTGACGTAGCCATTCGCAACCTCTCGACTCGTGGTAGTCCCCGGCCCGAAGAAAAAATTCGACATGATCGAACCATTTTCCGGCGCGGGATTACCGAAATCGTCCCAACGCAGGCCGTACGTCAAGGTCAGCTTCCTCGTCGCCTTCCAGGAGTCTTGTCCATAAATACCGGTCGTGTTTCCGGTTAATTGATAGCTGCCGCCCAGGGGCCCTGCCTGCTGACCGGTGAGCGGAAGGTAGGAAACTCCAGTTTCGGTGTAGACATTTCCCTCCACCAGATTCAGCAGATTTGTGAAGCTAAACGTTGGCTGTGAATACCATTGATTAAAGTAAGTTAGATTGTCACCGTGGAAACCCTCATAGCCAAACTGAAAGTCATGAGCTTTGTGGATGTAACTCATGCCGTCTTTCCAAACGATGTGGTGCTGCACATAATCTTCGTGGGCGTTGCCAACTCCGATGTTGGCACTCCATCCTGTTACGGAAACGATCGGCACCTCGAACGGACCCGTCGGATGGATAAGACCTTCCATCCTCAGGTATCCGAAGCCGGCTTCATTCAGCAGATCTGATGAGAAGGTGTGCGTTTCGTTGAGTTGGAGAGACCGCACGATGTACTGCGACGGTGACCCCATATCCGTACGCAATGCGGGGCCGCCGGTCTGTAGCCCAGTCCGGTAGTACGTGCCGTAGATGCGGTCCTTGTTGTAATACTTATCGACGCGGAAATCGTACTGCAAGGCGTTGCGGTAATTCGATGCATTGAACACCCCTGTGTCGAATACCGGAGTGCTGCAAGGAATATTCGCGGTGGCCGATGTGCCGCACGAGCTGGCGCCGAAAACCTGGGACGCCGTTTCCGCTAGGGCGACGTTACTGGCGCCGCTGGGGGGATAGGCGACAAGCAGCTTTGTGCCAACAGTATTGGGGAAATTTGCCTCTGCCCATTGCGTGAACTGCGGAGCCTCAAAAGTGTATACCGTGTTTCCCGTTGCGGTCAGCCCCAACAGTGGTTCAAACCCGACGAAGAAATACATCTGGTGTATGTGAGGAACCGGCCCACCCAGTGTCGCCGACATGTTGTTGGTGTGAAAAGGAGCATAGCTGTGAATAAATTCCGTGCCGGCCGTCAGCATCTGGTTTGTGAAGTAGTCGCTCAGCAGCAAGTGGTATTGGTCGGACCCTGCTTTAGTCGTCATCACTTCGGTGATGGAACTGCTCCGGCCATATTCCACGCTGTAGGTGTTCACCTGCACCGTGGTTTCAGCCACCGTGTCCGGGTTGGGAACCAGGTTCAACACTCCCCCCGTGATGTTGCTCGTGATGTCCAGGCCATCGACCACGAACATGTTACTCGCACTGCTGCGTCCGTTGGCGCTCACAGAAACCTGCGTCTCCGCCGCGAAATTATCATTGGACTGCCCATTGCCGCCTGATCCGATAATTCCGAGGCCAGTCACTCCGGGAGCCGTGCTGACCAGCGAGAGTAGACTTCGGCCAGGCAACGGGAGCGCCGAAAGTGCAACGCTGTTAAGCGTCAGTTGCGTGCGGCTGTCGGCCGTATCAAGCACGGGCGCGCGACCTGTCACCTGAACCGTTTGGCTCATGCTGGCGATACTAAGTGTGACGGGCACGTTCATGTTCTGCTCTGTCTGCAATGTCACGGCAACGCTACTGGTCGTAAATCCCTTTGCCGTTGTTGTCACCTGGTAGGAGCCAGGCGCCAGGCTTACCAAGCGAAAATCCCCCTGACCTCCTGTGGCTGTCGTCTGGGACACTCCCGTGGCGTTGTTCGTCAGCGTAACCGTCGCGCCCGGAATCACGGCGCCATTCGCATCCTGTACTACACCCTGCAAGCTGCTCGAGAACTGCGCATAGCCATTCGCAGCGAACCCGAACATCAGAAACACACCTACTGCCACCCAAACCAATCCCTTCCTCATATCCTGCCTCCACATAGAGACATTAGAATTGACGTGCGCAACACTCCCGAACCTCGCCAAATCAACCACATCGGATTCGGCTCATCTGCCTAAGCCCGCTAGCCACACCCGTGAATCGCGTCATAGCCGTGCGAAACTCCCAGCGGCGCGGACACTAGCAAATGAAATTATACTGTGTCAATAGAAATTATTGACTGTAATATGAAACCATACTTACTTTAAGGAAACAGCATCGAACCCGTCCTCGACTGGAGTCTTGTATGCTTTCCACTATAAACACCGGAAGTACTTGTTTCTATTAAAGTTGAGGCGGATCAGATCAGTCCCAACCCGCCACGATCCCACATCACCCATTTCAGATTGTTATTGTATATTTCAGTTTTACCGTCTTGTGGTACACTCCCATGGCTTTTGGGGGCGCTTCTCGTGGCCCGCAAAGGTGGTGAACGCCTGATGCCCACAGCAACGAAAAGAAAGCGACGCGACGCCGGAAGCGCGCGCCCCGTACCAGCCGAGGTTCACGAGGAACCCCGCTACTTCTCCCGCGGTGTTGGCCGCGCGCTCGAAATCATCGAGCTGCTCACGCGCAACACCGGCCCGCTCGGTCTGAACGAAGTCGCTTCACGAATGAACATGACCAAGAGTTCGGCATTCCGTCTGCTGCGCACGCTCGAATCGCTCGATTACGTGGCGCACAGTAGCGATGGTAGATACCTGATTCTTCCCGAGAATCGCGCCACGGTCCCTTCACGAATCGCGAACTCTCTAGTGCGCGTCGCCAGGAACGTCATGAAGCGTCTAAACATGGAATTCCAGGAAACGATCAGCCTAGCCGTCTTGTTCACGAATCACATCGAAGTCGTGGAAGTTTTCGAGAGCCCGCTTCTGATTCGCATGGCCAACACAGTCGGCAAAATTATCCCACCGCACGCCAGTTCGATGGGCAAAGCCATCACCGCGCTTCAGAATGATGAAACGCGTAACAAGCTTCTGCATAGCTACGGTTTTCTGCGCTTCACTTCCAACACGATTACCGACGAATTGGCCCTGCGCGAAAATTTCGAGCTCATTCGTAGGCAGGGCCACGCGTTTGACGCCGAAGAAAGCACGCCCGACGGCTGTTGCTTTGCTGTTCCACTCGTGATTGCTCCGTACGGCGCGATCGCCGCGCTCAGCCTTTCCATGCCGAAGTCCCGGTTGCCGGAACCTGCGGGTGCGGAGAAAATGATTCGAACGTTGCTCGACGCTTCAAATCAAATTGCGCGAGACTTGAGCCAAGCCGTGCATCCTCGGCGCTGAACAGAGAATCTTGTATCGATTTATGGCGGCGATCGTTCGTATGTATCTCGCCAGGAAGGCCCATTCCATCGCATGAATCCGGCTGCGCAAGAAATCGGAAGCGATAATCGAAAGCCGCGGCGCCGCGCAAACGTACGGCTCGCATTTTTTATAACTCCATTGCTCATCGGGGTTTCGTCTCTATGCATCGCGCGGCAGACACTGCCGAACACGCAATTCTCCATCGACGGAAAGGTGCGCCTCGACGGATCGAGCGGTCTGCGCGAGGCCTACCTGCCCGTTCTATTCCCGAGTTCGCACGCGTCAAATCTGCTGCTGCTTCGTAATGGAGATCTGCTTTGTGCGTGGTTCTCCGGTACGCGTGAAGGCGCTTCGGGTGTCGCAATTCTGTTGTCCCGCCTCAAGCATGGCTCCGATCAGTGGTCCGCTCCTGTGGTTGTGGATCGGCAAGAGGGACGTTCGTTTCAGAACCCTGTGCTTTTTGAAGCGCCTGATGGCAAGCTGTGGCTTTTTCACAGTTCGCAGGAAGCCGATCGGGGCGAAGCAAACGCGATGATCCTGTACCTTACCTCCGTCGACGGCGGCACAACATGGTCCGCCCCGAAGCCTTTATTCACAAAGCCCGGCTCATTTGACCGCCAACCGTTAGTCATCTTGCCGAACGGCGATTGGCTGCTTCCGATGTATTACGCCTCCGGCGGCCAAAAACTCCCATCCGGCGTTTTTCCCGATCACCCGGCAATGCAAATCTCGAGCAATCGCGGAGCTACCTGGAAGGAATTCGCAGTCCACGACGCGCAGGGATTGGTCCAGCCAATCGTTTTGCATCTTCATCCGCAACGCACTTCGCGCGCGCCGGCCGCGCCCGGATTCGTCGCCTTCTTTCGCAGCCGCGCCGCCGATTGGATTTATCGCAGCACATCTCCGGACGGCTACAATTGGTCCGCGCCCATTCGCACGCCGCTTCCGAACAACAATGCTTCGATTGGCGCCGCGGTGTTGAAAGATGGCCGCATCGTAATGGTCTTTAACAATTGCAACGCTTCCGACGCCCACGGTCCCGCCGGCAAACCTCCGCGCAAACCGCTCACCATTGCGCTCTCTGCCGACGCCGGAATCACTTGGCCCTGGGTGCGTGACATTCAAACGGGCAACGAACCCGGCGCGGGGCAGGCCGGCGGAAGCGACGAATACAGTTATCCCTCGATTGTGCAATCGCCAGACGAATCGCTATATCTCACCTATACATTTCGCCGTCTAACGGTTAAGTACGTAGTTTTCGACGAGCCTTGGATCGAGCGCGGCGGCACAATCGGAAGGTACCAATCAAGCGCCGCGCGGTCAGTGGAAAAACATTAAGTCACCGTCAAACATGGAAACACGGACTTTACCGCACACCGATCTCACAGTTTCGCGCGTTGCGCTCGGCACCATGACGTTCGGCGCCCAAACCGCCGAAGCCACCGCGCGCCGCATGGTTGAAACGTGCTTTGAATCCGGCGTCAACTTCTTCGACACCGCGAATGTGTACAACCACGGCGCGGCGGAAACAATTCTAGGAAACGCGCTTCGAGGCCGTCGCGCGCGAGCCGTGATCGCGACGAAAGTTCGCGGCAAAATGGGCGACGCTGGGGATGACGTCGGGCTATCGCGCGCCGCCATTCGCAAAGCGATCGAAGCAAGCTTGCAGCGCCTCGGCACCGACTACGTGGACATTTACTATCTGCATCAGCCCGACTACGCCGTTCCTATCGAAGAAACCATGTCCGCGATGGACGAGTTGGTCCGCGAAGGAAAAGTGCGCTACGTCGCCGTGTCGAACTACGCCGCCTGGCAAGTCGCTGAAATCCACTGCGTCTGCTCTCGTCACGGTTTTGCTGTACCGCATATTTCGCAGCCGATGTACAACCTGCTTGCCCGTGGCATTGAAGAAGAATTCCTGCCGTTTTGCAAAAGTTTCAAAGTTGCCGTGGTTCCCTACAACCCTCTCGCCGGCGGCCTCCTCACCGGCAAGCAGCGCGCCGCGTCCGCACCGATCGCCGGCTCGCGATTCGATAAGAACCAGATGTATCTCGATCGCTACTGGCACGCCGATTTTTTCGCCGCGGTCGAAGAACTCGAAGCCCTGGCCCGCGATGCCAACCTCAACTTGGTGGAACTCTCCCTCGGCTGGCTCCTCGCTCAACCACTCGTCGATTCGATTCTGCTCGGCGCGTCTCGCATCGAGCAGCTCGAGCAGAACCTCGCCGCGTCAGTCGGCGCTCCGCTCACTGCGCAAACGCTCCAGCAATGTGACGCCGTGTGGAAGCGCCTGCGCGGCATCACCCCAAAATATAATCGCTGAACCGCTCTGAAACACCCTCCCGGCCACCGCCATCCACCGCGATTGACGAACGCCCGGTAATGCCTTACCCTTGGCGCACGGTAGGGGGGAATCGCCTAGAACAACACCTGACGCGGGCATAACTCCGGTACCCGCACAATTCCAAGCGACTTCGCGATTCTCGATATTTTGGGGGTAGTCCGTTTCCGCGGCGCGTCGTGACGAAGGATCGCTTCCTTCGTACATCTACGTGTCACCAAATTGGGCGCCTAAAGCTGAAACTGGTCGGGGAGGGTTCTAGCGATGAGATCCCCTTTGTGGCTGTCCGTTGTTTTTCCAACCGCTATTCTCTGCGTCTTTTCCTGTTTTCCCGGCCCCGCGTGTAGCGCCGCTCCACGCGCCGCGTCAACTGCGGCGCACGCAGCGCGGCTTGCTGACTCTAATGCTGCGGGCGCACCCTCGCCGGAAACCACAATTCCAGGTTCCCTGCGCTCCTTGTTGCGTATGGCGGGAATTAGCCAGCAAGTCTCTCCCGAAGAAGTTCTGCCGCTTCTGGCGCGCAGCGTGGCGACACTTGGCTATCACGATTCGTTGAAAGACAACGCAAAGCCCACGGAATTTCTGATCCTCTTACAACGATATTTGCAGGAAGCCCGCGAGCTACAAACGCTCGCCGGCTCGGAGAGCGTGATTCGCGTGCCTACTTGCGAGCAGGCGGGCCCGCTGCTGACGATCCTCGGATATCGCCTGGAAAAGACGTGCGGTCCAGCGGCTTATTTAGACACCTCCGATCCCAACCGGGCCTTCGTCACCATTGACTCAGGATTCCCTCTAACCGATCTCGAGGAAGCTCTCCGCGCAGGAAAACCTTTCGTCTACCCATATGCCGCCACGCGCGTGCCTGTTCTGATCGGTGAAGACGCTTGGACCGCGTTCAAAAAAAACCAATCCAGCGCGGGTGAACCGAATGATGTGGTTGACGTGCTTGTGCGCGACCCGGATTTGGCGCGTCTCTATTGGGCCGTATCGCAGATGGATTCTGAAACTCGAGACGATTTGAAGCAATCGCCGGGACTGGCAAAATTGCTTCCCCATGCTGCGTCCCTTGATTTTTACGGCAGCAATATCTCAATCCGATCGGGACGTGTCGTCGTACCCGGCGGCGCCTCTGCCGAAGGCGCGTGGAAGAATCTAGTGGGAGCGAGCCCTGATTCGCCCGGCGAGTTCGTAACTCACTTACTTGCCAAAGACAATGGCTGGCTCGTCGCATTTTATGACGCAGTCTCACGTTCCAGCATGGCTCAGCAGATTTATTTCACGGGCCCCACTCGGATCCAGCGCTTCTACGAAGCCCTTCGCGGACGCGACAATTCCGATAGCTCTTTCAAAAGTTCCTATCGCCCCGACGCCGGCTTGCTACTTCTCGTCACCCAAATTCAGTTTGACTCCGCGGGCCAACCGAGCGTCCCTGGCAGCCTGAATACCTGGGAGAATATTCTCGTTCACGATACATCTAGCGATCCCAAGATCGTTGGCGAATGGGGTAGGCGTGCAAGTCGCTGGAAGGAACCCGACGACCTTGTCGAAGGAATGTTCGGCCTTTCACGCATCGACACGGACGATAGCCCCCTCGAAATGTATCTCACCGCCAGCGAAATTGATCGCGGGCGCCCTGCGGACCAACGATTGACTCCGGAAACCGTCCGTCTGCTGGCCGACAAGTTCTCCCGGTTCGGCGACCAGTATTTGACCTTTTCCGAATTTCGCACATTGAACAATGCTTCGATCGCGGATTTTTTGAAAGTGGCCGAAAGTTTGGATCACATTCATGAAGTCTCGGTGCAGGGCAATGCGGTGGGCGTTTTTGAGGCTGAAATTGGTCTCTGGCAAATCCTGGCGCGTCAGGGCCAGATTTCAGGCGCGAACCTGAACGATTCGTGGGAGCACGTGATCACCCCCTTCGCTACCGTTACCTCCTCACCGCAACTCTTTGAAGCCGGTCGCACCGCACTCGCTCAGCTATTGCGCGACGCAGCGGGCAGGCCCGATCTTTCTCAGGATGAAATAATCGCATTGCTCGCCGGTCCCATCCAGTCCAGCCCGGACGGCCAGCAGGTGCGGCTGAAGTTGGCGGACAGAATTAGCGCGGTCCTCGTCGCTCAACGCCTGGTTTCTCTCGACACAATCTTGGCCCTCGGCAACGGCTTGGATCAAATGTCCAAAGGAAAAGCCATGGGCGCGACACTGCTTCCTCTGGCCGCGCAGCTTCGCGAGTTCGAGATGCCGCAGCAAATTCTGACGACCACGGAAAAATATGAATATTCCGCGGGCCAATATGACCCACGGCGCACGAAATCGCAGATGCACACGGACTTGGCAAAGATTATTGAATCGCCGGCTTCGCCACAACAAATCGCCGAAGCTCGCGGCATGCTCGCTCCGTTCCTGCGCGATACTTTGGTCGGTTTGAATTACGCGTACTACGAACCGCCCGGCGCTCAAATCCTCCACAACGATCCGCTTTTCGTCCGATCCCACGATTTCGAGCGAACCACTGCGGTCGGCGAGGAACCTGACTGGGAAACCTCGACGCTGTCCGGACGCGGAGTGTTGGCCGTCGGTGGCTCGCATTTAGTCGGCTCGCTTGCGGACCTGCCGTACGCGTTAGCGGGCGCGGAGCAGGATTTCATCGTTCCCGATAGCGTCCAAGCCCTGATCTGGGAGGATCTGGTGCCCAGCCTCATGACGAGCGCCGTTCTTCCTCGCTGGTGGGGCGTCACGCCGAACGAACTTCACGCCGTCGCGCTGTATCAGCGCACCGGAGAGGAAATATTGTCCGCATCCGCGAACAACGAAGAACTTCGGCTCAAAGTGATGAATATCCTCTCCGACTGCATGCTCGCGCAAAGATCGGAGATCGTTGAGAATGATCTCCGCGCCGGGCGCGTCCAGGAAGCGCTCGATGAGGTGATGCCGGCCGAGACCTTCTACTTGGCCGAGGACTTCCGGCGATTGTATCCGGCGGATACCAATCACTGGGGCGCCGCCGGCAAAGAACTGGCCACGCTTTCGACTAACGATCCGGCCGAGGTCAGTCCAGAACGGCTGTCGGAAGATTTCGGAATCCCCCATCCCGCACTGGCGCAAAGCGATGCTCGTGAATTGCTGAATGTGAAGCTGCTGCCCACCTTTGAGAGCTACTCCTCTCGTCTGATGGCGGAATCCTGGGAATCGAATAATCTGTACTGGGCTCGATTGGCCGACGAACTGGGTTATTCACCGGTCATGCTGAACCAATTGGTTCCCGTGCTGACGCGCCGCATGGTTGAAAAAATATTCGCGACTCACTACGAAGATTGGCCGGCGGTGCTTCGCGCAATGCGGGAAACGGGCGAAGAGTTTCGTCAGGGCAAGATCGTTCCTTTGCCCAAGGGCGCCGCGGCGTCCGGGAATTAGAGAAGTCTATTCGTTGTAAGAATTCTTGAAATACCGATCGAGTGGCAAAAATGTGGGGGCGAGAAACAAGGGGAACTCATGGCAAAGAGAGCCTATTCCTGTAGTTTGATCCTGCTGGCGCTTATCGCCATGTCCGCGGCGTTGACGTCCGCTCAAAATACCGCGCCAAGCGAAGTCATCCATGTCGAAGTGAACTTGGTGCAGTTGAACGTTGCCGTCACGGACAGCAAGGGAAACTACGTAACTGGCTTGCACCCCCAGGACTTTGCGATCACCGAAGATAAAATTCCGCAGAAGGTCGCCATCTTCGAGGAAGGCAACGCTGCTCCGCAAACCGTGGCGGACGCCGGGCGCCCGCCTGTGGAACCTGAAGCGGCGCAGCCCGATCCCGCCACCGCGCCTGCTCCGCCGCCGGACAATTCGCCGGAGCGGCTCGGCCTTGCCGTGGCCGGCGCGGATGTTTTCGTGTTGTTTGACACCAGCGACTACATGTATCTGCATCAGGGATTTGTGCTCGCGCAAGATGCCATCGCGGATTTTCTGCGCTCTCTCGAAAATGCGGATAAAGTCGCGTTCTATTCTTATAGTCGCAACGTTTCGCGCGAAGCGCCCCTCACCGACGACCGGTCTGCGGTTTTGCGCGGCGTGCGCGACACGGTGGCCGGCGACGACGCCGCGCTCTACGACGCTTTGCTTTTGACCCTCAAGGACGCGGGCGGCTTTACCGGCAGGAAAGTGGTGGTGGTTTTCTCCAATGGCCCCGACAATTCCAGCGTGGTTTCTCCCGATGTCGTTGGCGAATTGGCCCAATCGGAAGGAATTCCGATCTACATGATTTGCACCCGGCAAGCGCAAGCCGATCCGCTTTCCGCCGCGGTATTCACGCGCATGAGCATGAGCACCGGCGGCCGCGCGTTTTTCGCCAGCAGTTGGCGAGGACAAAAAAGAGCCTTCGGATTTGTGCGCGATGATCTCTCGCATCTGTATTCGCTCAGCTACTATCCGCAGGAAAATCCGAATCGCGGCTGGCGCTCGATTAAAGTGACGCTGGTGGGCCAGCGATTGAAGAAGTATCACATTCGCACCAGAAGCGGTTACCGCCCCATACCCAGATTGGTCTCGCAAGACGTAGTTCCCGCGCAATAGCGCGGCATATTTTCAGCTACGCGGCGGCGGCCGGTCATCGCTCGGGTAATTTTTCCATGCGGTAGAGATCGGCCGTGTGCCGAATCGCGGCAATCAGGAACATCGCGCCCATTCCGGCAATCGCGATCAGTCCGCCAAAATCGAAAAGTCGATAGTGCGTTCCCCAAACGCGCTGCGCCGGATAAATCCAAAGCCAGATATTTCCAGCCGCCAATAGAATTCGGATTTCAGTCGGCCCGAGTTTCGCGTGCGACAAATGAAAGGCGCCCAGCGTGTGAGTCGCAAGATACGATTCGATTGACAACATTAGAAATGCGCTGAACATTCCCATGGCGATGCGCCAGTCCATCAATCGAGAAATCGCCAGTCCCCCCATCAGAAACAATCCGCCGGCCGTATCGATCATGTGGTCCACGTAGAAACCGTAGCGTGGACGCTGACGATTTCGCAGGCGTGCAATCGTTCCGTCCAGACTGTCGCCAAACCAATTCAGCGCGACGCAAATCGTCGCGAGCAGCAGGAAATTTTGATCCCAGCGCGTGAGCGCATAGCTCACTCCGGCCAGACACATCGCCGCCAGGCCGAGCAGCGTTAGGTGATCGGAATGCACCCACGCCGGCAGGCGCGCACCAAGCCATGCGAGCGCCTTTCGTTCGATTCCGGCCGTTAAGCTCTGTTGCACTCGCGTGGCATCCCGAAAATGTTTCCGGTCGGCGGGAACGTCGATGGTGGGATTGCGCGCCGCATCGTGAAGGTCCCGGCGACCGGCGCAAGCCTCCGCCGCGGATTCGCGCGCGGAATCGTTAAAGCTTCTGCGGTCAACGGGAACGCCGGCGGCGTGCGGCGCACCGGCGATAGGAAATGTTATTTTCAGTTCCAGCGTCGCTTCCAGTTGCAGCGTTCCTTCCGGTGACTGGGCTGGTGTGGCCATCCTTCCTCCTTTTTACGAACTTCATCGTGCATCGAAACCAACTCACGGCTTCTGCGCTGTGTGCGGCGCGGCATTCTGAAAAGGAGCGGCGGTTGACGCTCTGTCCAGGACTGCTTTGCGCGTGGCCCCCAGCGTAAATTCCAGCGACTCTTTCGGAATCTGTTGGACCAGCGGCCCCGCAAGCCAACCGAGACCCGTAGGGATATCGCGTGTTAGCGAAATGGCTTCGCATTGCACGAACGTGCCGCGCGGCGTTTGCTCAAAGCGCCAGTACGTATTGATCCGCCACAGAAATCCGTGGTCATTGTCGGGCGGTAGCGCGCGCTCATTGTTGGAACCGGGATGAACGATTTCCGCGACGCGCGTGCTGTAGGAGTGGCTGGTCTCGCGATTCGCGTCGAGCTTTTCATAATGAATTTTGTATTCCGTGTCGAGTACGACCGTGAGGATGTCGGTCTGCTTTAGCCGGTAATAGACGGTGAAATCGTTTCCGGATCTCGAGAGTATTTTCGATCGTTGCACTTCCGGACTGTAATACTCCGAGTGCCGATCGTAATCCTGCAGGATGGCCAGCACTTGCTGTAACGTCGCGCCGGGAATGAACACGGTTCCAACCCAGTGATGAATGAGGGCGCCCGGCGTTTCGATCTCGCCTTCGGGCGCCGAAGTCGTCAGCTTTTCGGACACCACCTCGCCGCGATCGAGTTCGGCGAGGTCGGATTGGCGTTGCTCTTGCGGCAAAGCATCTGTATGCAAAAATGGCGCGCCGGACTTCAGTTCGTCGCTCATTCTTTTTTCAGTCAGCTGCACGTAGCGGTCAAATCCGCGTTGCGCTTCGGGCTTGATTTCCGCCGCTGACGGCGCGGGCGCCATGAGCGACGCGGCAATGAATGAGACTGCGATCCGGATCTTCAGCTTGCCTTGCATAAATCCCTCCGTGCGCCGATAGAATCGGTGACCGCGGGAAAAATAACAATGCACGCGCGGTCACTCCTGCATTGGATGCGCATCATTCCGTAATTGCATGAAAAGCGGCCACTTGAGACGCCGAATCATTTAGAATGAGGCCCGTTCCCGCGGGAGATTCATCGGTGCCGGAAGCGCAACAGCCAAATCGAGTGGTTCGCTTCGGCGTTTTTGAGCTCGATCGCCATTCGGGCGATCTCCGCAAAGACGGCATGGCTCGGCGCCGCTTGCAAGGGCAGCCGCTTGACGTGCTGCTTCAACTCCTCGAACAGCCCGGCGAAATCGTGACGCGAGAAGAACTGCGCCAGCGGCTCTGGCCCGCCGACACTTTCGTCGACTTCGATCACAGCCTGAACGCGGCCGTGAACAAATTGCGCGAAGCTCTCGAGGATTCCGCCAGCAATCCGCGCTTCGTTCAAACTTTGGCGCGGCGCGGCTACAGATTCATCGCCCCGGTTGAAACGCGCGAGTCGCGCGAGCGCGGCGACCCCATGCAACCTACCCCCAACGGCGCGGCCGCCGGCGCTGCGGCCAGCGTCATCCCAAGCGCGGAAGTTCCGGCGGAACGCCGCGCCAGACTTTTGAGCGACGCGCGGGATTTGCCGGAGGTCCCGCAAAAAACGGCGCGCGCGCTGTTTTCGCTTATTCAACTGCTCTATCTGGGCATCTACATTACGGCGCTGGGCACGCTGCGAATCGAAGACCGGTTTCTTTCGGACCGAACCGATTACGCCACTTTGATTCTCGCGATTCTGGTGGCGACGGCGGCTGCGGGCGCGGCGGTGCGTTTGTATTTGCTGGCCGCGGCCATTTTTGGATTTCGCGGCCTGGCACGGCAGTTCCTTCGTTTGTTTCTCGCCGTGTTTCCACTCGACGAATTGTGGGCGCTGTCTCCATTTCTACTGCTCGATCGAATTGGCATCGGCCTGGTGATGGCCATGACGGCGACGTTGCTTTTTCTTCCGTTCGCGCAGCGAAGCATTCTGTTGATGGGCGATCGCGGCGCGAAGCCCGACGGAAATTCTTAACCGCTGTTTGCGCGACCTGTTCGGTGCGTTGTGCCGCATCCTCCGCCCCCTGTGGAAATCATTGCGAATACTCATTTAGTTATTGACACTACACCACACTTCTGCTACCCTTCTGCGTGTCGGCACAAATTCCATTCGAATTGTTTCCCCCGCGTCTCCACCGCAAGGACGTCCGCTTTTTTCATTCCCAATTGCTTCGCCTCCGGCCTTCCCGCCTCGCTCCACGTAGCGCGGCCAAATCGGCGCTCCAACCCATTTTATTTCAGCAGTTTAGCAAAAGAGTGCGCAACAGATTGAATTCAAGCGCTTTTAAGTCGCTGTATTTTCATCTACATCCGCACTCTTCTGCCGCAACCCTTTCACTTTCAATAAGTTCGCAAAATGCACCGGGGGGTGTATACCCCTATCTCATTCCAGTCAGGAGCTACGATGACTCGCAAACCAAGTAACCCCTTCAAATCCAGCAATTTGTCTCGCTGTCGCCATCTCTTTCCCGGTGGACGCCGTTGCCGTCTCCACCTATCCCCTAAATCGACTTTCTTCTGCCGCACTCACGCTCATCTACAGCCACCCGCCGACACCCCTCTCAACCTCGACAAGGAACTCTCCGCCAACGTCGAAAAATTCACCTCCGCCGCTGGCATCAACCAATTCCTCACCAATCTCCTGAAACTCCTTTCCGAGGACCGCATCACTCCGCGCCGCGGTGCCGTGATCGCCTACACCTGCAACCTCATACTCCGTACTCTGCCCGCCATTGAAAACGAGCTTCATCCAGACGGTGCCAGAAATGATCGGCCTCAAGTTGTCATCTGGGACATGCCCGGCCCCAACCCCGAGGACAACACATTCCCCGCTGACGTTGCCGCGTGGCGCAACTATGCCGACGGCACCGGTCCTCTTCCTGACCGCATGCCGTCCCGGCCCGGAGAACCGGGCCAAACGAGGCGGTCTTAGAGGCAATCGGGGCATCGCGGGATTAGTCCCTTGATCTGGGATCTAAGCCCGCTATTTTTGGTGCGTTACATTTTCTTAGGGAGGGGATAGTGCGCCGCGCGAATCACTTAGACGCCAAAACGGGGCGCGGTTTCCCGGGGCGACCGGCGGCGGGACGAGCACGAGAACGTGGAATCGCTCGCTCAGATGAACCTACACAAAGTTCGCGGCTCGCCGCTCCGCATGGCGCGCGGAACGGGCGCCGTCACTTCTCGAAAAGTTTCAGGTCGATGGCATCGGCCATGGCTTTGTAGCCGGCGTCGCCCGGATGCAGGTGGTCGCCACTGTCGGCGAACGGCGCGAGCTGCGAAGGCTTTTGCGGATCGCGTGTGGCGGCGTCAAGATCGATCACGCCGTCAAACGTACCGCTCGAGCGAATCCAATTATTGATCGTTTGGCGGTCGGCTTCGCCCTCTGCCGAAAAATAGGACGCGCCCTGATACGGAAGAATCGTGGCGCCGAACACTTTGATGTGATGGGCGTGAGCGCGCAGGACGATCTGCTGAAATCCGGCGATCAAATCCTGGGCGGTGGGAAGCGTCTCGGGGCGTGCGGGAGCTCTGCCGTAGGCGCCGAGATCGTTAACGCCCTCAAGCACGATCAACCAGCGGACGCCGGTCTGGGCGAGAACGTCGCGATCGAAACGCGCCAGAGCGTTCACGCCGATCATATCGTGCAGAATGCGATTGCCGCCGATGCCTTCATTCAGCACGCCGATCTCCGCGGTTTTCTTGTCGGCGAGCAGGCGGCGGGCAAGATCGTCGGGCCAGCGAGTGTTGCCATTCTCCGTGGAGTGCGCGCCGTCTGTGATGGAGTCGCCGAAGGTGACGACCGCACCGGCGTCGGAGCCTTGCTCCTGCACGTCAACACCATCGAGAAAATACCAGTGTTCGATGTGCACGCCCAAAGAGAGGTCGCCGGCAGACACTTGATCGCCGGGTTGCAAGTAGGACGTGGCCCTGGAACCCGGATGCGATGTGATGCTGTCAGGAACGGTAGCCAAGTGAATGGTGATCGCCAGATCGGACGACGGAGCGAGCGAGAAATTGAGCGGATCGGAATACATCGGCGCGCCGGGCGGGATCGTCACCGAGGGCTGGCCGGAGAATGTCAAGGGCTTGTCAGTTTCTGAGCGAATGGCGCCGGCGCCCGCGGACACAGCCACGTGAGCGGAAGAGATGACGAGAGGAGCATTGCCGAAAGCATTTGAGAATCGCACGCGGATGGATTGTCCCCCAATGGAAACGCGCACGATCTGGCGCAACGTGGTGTCCTTGAATACGGGCGCGGGCGCGGCGGCGGTTCCATCGGCCGCCAATTGTGAAGAAGAGGCCCACGTGCCCACCCATTCCTCGACGTGCTCAGTGGCGCTTGATCCGCGCGCCGGCGTGAGCGCGAATGACACGATACCGGCGAGCATCAGGCATGCGGCAATGGTCAGTTTCTTTTTCACGAGGACCGTCCTCTCTATTTTCTGAACGTGACGCCAGCTTCTTTAGGTTCGCGGACACAGAGTCTAAATCATTTTGGCGATTCG
Organism: Candidatus Acidiferrales bacterium; assembly: GCA_049790315.1. GTDB lineage: Bacteria > Acidobacteriota > Terriglobia > Acidiferrales > UBA7541 > DASPOJ01. The sequence goes on from JBAQYV010000162.1 coordinate 34,909, forward strand.
CCGGAAGGAAATCGTGAATGGGAACGTGCGCCGCATCACGCCGTCATTCTCGAATCAGCGCGGCGAGCTTCAGTACGGTGTTCCAATTCCGGCTTGTTCCGCGCGTTTCCAGCTTGCGATCAAGCAGCGGGTTCGTGAGTTTCGACGTCCCGATTCCGTTCGGATAAACGATGTATGCGAGCTTTCCGTGAACAAAAAATCGCTCGGGTCCCGCGATTGCTTCCTTCAGCGCGGCGATCTGTTTGGGATCTGGTTCAGTTTTCAAAAGCAACGCAACCAGATGGGCGGAATCGCGTTCGGCTTCTTTGCGAAATGGATTGTTGGCGATGATGGCGTCCCATTCCGCGGCGGTGCGCACAAAAAAGTCGGTGCGGATCTTCAGGCGCTTCTCGAGTTCGTCTTCGAGCAATCGCTCGATCTGATCGCTGTTTTTGCGATCGCTGCGAAAAACGAGGTTGCCGCTCTGCACGAGCGAGCGCACGTCGGCGAACTTTAGTTTTGCCAATAGATCGCGGAGATCGGCCATCGAAATCAATTGATGACCTCCTACGTTGATGCCGCGCAGGAGGGCGATGAAGGTCGTCATGGTTTCGCGAGCCATGATGTCTCGTATTTAATCGCGACTGATGCCGGCTTTATAGCGCGGCCAGAGTGGACGGATTGAATGATGATCTACCGTGGGCGCGCTTTCGCACTCGAGCGCGATCACGGAGACCGGATCGTCCGGCGGAGCAATCGGCAGGCCGGTGATGCGAACGGAAATAGCGTCTTGTGTGAAGCGCATTGGCTGACCCGTTTTTAGAATGCGCGCGGATTTCACTTTGGCTTGGACTCCGCCGATGGCCACGACGGACTCAGGCCGAAAGAAAGAGAGCGATTCGGCGGCAAGGGTGTGGCCGGGCCAGAAATAAACGTGAACGTATAGAGTGTTGCCCTTGCGCGTGAAATTATCGTAGTTGCCAGTGCTGGCGGAAGCGCCGCCATCGGCGCCGTAAATTGCGACGCCATTGGTTTCAAGCCAACGGCCGACGGCATCGAGAACGCGGACGGAGCCATCGGGCACGGCACCGACTGCGGTGGGGCCGATGTTCAGCAAATAGTTGCCGCCATCCTGAGCGCACGTCGTGAGGTTGTTGACGATGGTGCGCGCGGACTTCCAATCCTGATCGCTTTGCTGGTAGCCCCAGCCATCGTTCATGGTCATGCAGGATTCCCACGCGCGGCCGGATTCCGCGGCCTGAATGCGCTGCTCGGGCGTGGAAAAATCTCCTTCGAGCCCGTTGCGATTGTTCACGATGATTTCGGGCTGCAACTGGAAAACCATTTGATTCATGCGATCGGATTCCCATTGCGCGGGCGTTAGCGGCCAATCGACGTCGTACCAAAGGACGTCGATTTTGCCGTAGTTGGTCATCAGCTCGCGGATCAGGCCATGCGTGTATTCGACGAAGCGCGCGCGCGCGGCTTCATCGGTAGCGCAGCGCGCGCCGTCAGGATGGTGCCAATCCATTAGCGAATAATAGAAGCCGACGCGCAGGCCCTCGGCTCGCGCGGCATCGACGAATTCGCGGACGAGGTCGCGTTTCGGGCCCTGCTGCATCGCGTTGTAATCGGTGAGCTTTGTGTCGAACATGCAAAAGCCTTCGTGATGCTTCGTGGTCATCACCATATATTTTTGGCCCGCGCGCTTGGCGAGTTTGGCCCAGGCGCGGGCGGCGTCGGGCTGCGGCTTAAAATGTCCGGCGAGAATTTCGTACTGCGGAATTGGGATGCCTTCCGACTCCATTACCCATTCTTGCTGACCGATCACACTGTACAGGCCCCAATGAATGAACATGCCGAACTTGGCTTCTTGCCACCAACGGAGACGTTGCGCGCGTGTGGCGCGCTCTGCCTGCAATTCGACCGACGGAGAGTCCGACACCGCGGCGGGAGCGGTTTGCGCGCGGAGAGCTGAAGCTGAACAAGCGAGAGCTCCGGCTGCGCCGAGTTGCTTTACAAACGATCGCCGGGAAACGGGGCGGTTCGGCATGAGGCACCTTCTCTCTACGATGACGGCGAATCCTGAAAGCGAAATGCTACGCGAATTCGATCGAATAAGATTGTCCGCGCTTGGCCTGGAACGAAACGACTCCGTCGGTCTTTTCTACGACGTCCACTTTGCCGATGCCGGAACGGATCGATGCGATTTTGACGCCGTTTGGCGCGGCAAGTTGCTGATTGCGATCGAGCGAGGCGTGCAATCGCGCGTGAGTGGGCTTTCCATTTTCCCAGGTGAGATCGACTTCCAATCCGCGGCGCGCGAGCAGGC
>JBAQYV010000163.1:0-9701 GCA_049790315.1 Candidatus Acidiferrales bacterium
AGACGGCAGGCAGCTTTGGCGTTTTCGGCGTTTTCGGCGACGCGGGTTTTCGAGGACGCGGCATGGCCGGGGATTATAGCCCGAACAGCGGCCGCGCCGGATATCGAGGAATCAACCACATCAAAAATATTTGCGTACTCCAAACCGAGCCGGCACCCGGCAACGACGCGATCATCTGCCTGAGAGACACCATTTCTGCCACGCCTTGCGGTAGAAAGCTTCGACGTTGGCCGCGAATCGCTTGGCGTTCATTAGAGGGGACGCGCGCATTTGCTCGCGCAACGTACGGCGATAGTTGGTCAAGCGGGCGGCGTCCACTGCGAGATCACTCGCAATTTGCACGAACTGCAGCGGCGATCGCGCGACCAGCTCTGGCACGCCGATTGTGGAGAGCAGGCTCAGGCCCGCTCTTCCCGCGGGAGTGTTGCCGATCAGGCTTACGACGGGAACGCCCATCCAGATTGCGTCGCAAGTGGTGGTGATGCCGTTGTAGGGCAAAGGGTCGAGGCAAATGTCGATGCGGTCGTAGAGGCGCAGGTAATCCGGCCGCGAGCGGCGATCAACAAATTCCAGTCGTGCGGGATCGATGTCCCACTCGCCAAACCAGTTCGTGATTTGTGCGCGTTGCCAGACGTCGAATGTCAGCAATAGCAATCGTGAGCCGGGAGTGGCTTTAAGGACATCGCCCCATAGATGTAATAGGGGAAGATTCAATTTGCACGGATTGTTGAGCGAGCCGAAGCGAATCGGGCCGGTCTGCTCTGGCGGGCGCAGCGGAATCTCCGTTAGAGGATCGTAGACAACCCAGCAATCGGGCAGCCTTATCGATTGCTCGGTGTAAAAATGTTCGGTTTCGGTCCCGGGATCCATCCACGCATCGGTGAAGCGATAGTCGATGGCGCGAAGGCCGGTGCCGCCGGGATACGCCAGCCAACTGACGGCGATTGGCGCGGGCTTGCGCGCGAAAGTCGACAAACGATTGTCGGCCATGTGCATCGTGAGGTCGATCAGGACGTCGATTTCGTCGGCGCGGATTTGTTCGGCGAGCTGCTCGTCGGACAATGCCAGCACGTCGTGCCAAACGTCGGCGGCCTTGCGGATTTCGGCGGTGATCGAATCCGGACGGCGGGCGGATGAATAACAGTGGATTTCGAAGTGTTGGCGATCGTGGTTCCGGAGTAAGGGCAGCACGAAATAGCTCTCCGCGTGCGCGTAGAAGTCGGGCGAAACGTAGCCTATAAGCAATTTGCGATCCACCGATCGATCATTGGCGTGCGGCTCGATCAACTTCGCAAGTGGCTCACCATGTGCTTGGTTCCATTTGGCGAGTTCGCGCGACAGCGCGTCGCAGTCGTAGTCCGGATGAAAATGAATCGCGTAGGCAAGGTTGCTGCCGATCAGCGCGTGATCGGGTTTGCACTCGACGGCGCGCGAGTAACTGGCGATTGCTTCGGTGAGTTGGCCACGATCTTTAAAAACATTTCCAAGATTGCTGTGCGCTTTGGCGAAGGACGGGCGCAGCGCCAGCGCCTGCGCGTACGCCGCGATGGCGTCGCCGTAGCGGCCGATTTCACACAAAACATTTCCAAGATTGTTGAAGGCTTCGGGATATGCGGGGCGCAATTCAATCGCGCGGCGGTATGCGGAAATTGCTTCGTCGGAGTATCCCGCGTGGCGGGAACCGTGCAGGGCGTTGCCGAGGCAGTTGTAAGCTTCGGCGAAATCATCTTGCAGCGCGATGGCTTTACGTATCGCTGTGATCGCTTCGTTGAAACGTCCGGCGCGCTGAAGCTGCAGGCCCGTTTCCAGAGCTTGCTGTGCCGTCGTTGTGGCTGTCACGACTTGGCTTCCTGGGCGCGGGCGGATCGGGCTGCCCAAAATGTGGCGGAGGGGGAGGGATTCGAACCCTCGAGGCCCTTTCGAGCCTGGCGGTTTTCAAGACCGCTGCCTTCAACCGCTCGGCCACCCCTCCGCTGGTTAGTGTACAGTCCGCTCGCGCGTGGCCGCAATCACAGCGCCGTGCGTAATTGCTTAGCGGGCGCGCGCGGCGACGCGATGCGATGTTTGCGCGGGATTGCTATTCCATTCTGGGGGCGTGGTCGTTCAGTTCGGATGCGCGGTCACGGAATCAGTTTTGCCGGGCCAATCGCGGGGAACGAAATCGACGCCCCAGAAATGGGGCGACGGTGAGAGGAATTCGACGCCGACGCGTTGGCCTTTTTCCACGGAATCGCCGAGGTACACGACGCGGCATTCCTGTTCTTCCTGCGTGAAGGGATTCGTGAGGACGACGAGCGCGTCCATGGCGAGTTCCTGATCGAGATAGAGCAGGCCGCCGTGCGCGTTGATCACGATCGTTTCGCAGGCCGTGCGAAAGCGGCGGCCGGTGAGATTTTTGCCGGAGGCCACCACGCGCACGCGCATGAAGATGCGTGTGCTGCGCCGATCCGCGGAAGTGGAAGTCGCGTCCATGCAACTCTATGCTGCGGCAGGTGTCTCCGCGCGTCAATAAATCAAGCGCCGATGCGTTCCTGGTAGAAACCTGTACGTTGGGACGAGTTTGGCGTCGCGGCTTCGCCTGCTCGGCGCACGCGGCGCGAAGCCGTGGACGCCGCAAAATCGTCGCGCAGCGCGCAGAGAACGCGAGAGCGAAAGGCCTGTGCTACTATTTAGGATGGCTCAAACAGCTCAGGGACGAACTCCGGACACGCCAGCTGGCAACAGGACGCCTGACCCGGCATCCGCGTCCGAGGTTGTGCGTTACATCGAGCTGAAACTTGCCGCGCTCGGCCAGCCTGCGAGTCTCTCTTCTGACAGCGATTTTCTGGATCTCGCGCGGCCCCTGCTTCGCAATTATCACCAGAAAGATTTAATGCTGGGCGAACATTTGTGCGCCGCCGACCAGCGCATCCAAACTTTTCTTGACGATTATCTTCAGCCGGAATGCCCGCGCGGAACGGCGCGGCTGCCGAACAGTTCATTCGTCCTCGATAGGCCGGGACTTGCGCGTGTGATGTCCTTGCCGCACGGCGGAGACCATTTTTCCTCGCCCTACCTCAAGTCATATCGGGTGCCGCAAGGCATTTTGCACAATCCGACCAGCGATCGACGCACGACGCACGGCATCTATCACATTGTCGAAGGCGGCTTACCGATTTCGGCCGACAAGATCGCGGTACCCAAGAAAACGTTCGCCGCCCTTTTGGACGCCGCACTCAAACCGCCTGACGGCGTAATGGTGCTGCCGTTCGCGGCGAGCCAAAGCGAACAAGTTAGATTGTTTGTTTCGTTACTGCTGCGGCCCTTAGTATGTCCATCCACGGGTCGCGATCCCGAGAAGACGATGGAGATTCGATTCTTCGCGCCGGGCAGTCTGGTGAGCAATTTGGATTTTGTTGAAGGCATTTTCGGCAATGCGGGCGATCCATATTTGCCGGAAAACGATGCCGCGCTCGATGCGATGCACTGGACGGGGCACACCGGTTGCGTGATCCTCGCGCCGCATCTCGTGGGAATTCTGAAGAAGGACCTCGGCCTGCCGCACGAAAGTGAAGCGACAGAGCGCCAGCGTCGCGATGGAATGTTTTGGCGCGATCCGCACGAGCCCTACAACGGAGGCGGCGCGTTCAAGGTCGCTTGCCGCGACGCGCGAGGCGTGATGGTCACGATCATTGCGGACAATTATTACGGCTACTGCAAAAAAGAAGTGAAAGCGCAGATCAGTTTCGCATCCAATCTCTACGGCCTATCCGAAGAAGAACATGCCGGTGGCGCGATCGCGTTCGCGACTTACGTTTTAGGGCAAGATTTTCACGCAGGTCGGACGGTGAGCCTGAAAAAGGCGGCGTTCGGCGATGCGATGCGGCTGCTCGGACCGATGATGGAGCTCAAGCCCGAAGGCTACGCCGTTGATCGGCGCTACTCGAACATACTTTACGTGCCGGAAGATTCGCGGTTCAGCGTGCTCGCCGGCTCAATCCGATGGGGAAGCGGCGACGCCGAACATAGTCTTCCGCTGCGACGAGAAACCACTTACGTTTTGCCGTCTGGTTTTCGCGCGCGAATGGAAAAGCAAGCGAACGGTTCGGCATGGAGAATGGTTGGCGCGCGACCACGCGGCACGCTGTGCCACAAACCGTGCACCGTATCGGGCGGCGGCAAATCGGAGATTTCCAAGTCGATCGCCAATGTAATTCTGAATGGTCCGGTGTTCGTGCGCGATTATCACCGCGACATGGATCAAGTTGCCGAAATTTTAGCGATGGATTTTTCTCGTGTTCACAAGAATCGCGCACCCGACGAACGCACCAAGCGGCCGATCTTGAGTCCGGAACGCACGCTGGGCTCCGTGATCCAATTAATGACGCCTTCTTCCGAGCATACCGACGAACACAACGCGTGGCTGCATGCGCTGCCGCAAACGATTCGGCAACTTGTTTACACCGTGAAGCGCTACTACCTGCCGGAGTGGAGCGGCGACTGGCGAAAGCATTTCTCGGTGGATCGCGTCAACGGTTTCTGGGGCCACGAATTGAAATTCGACAATCAGCGCCTGGTCAGCAATTACCTGCGCGTCGGTTTCGACGAAGACGGTTCATGGCGCATTTACAAATTGCGGCCCGATTTTTATCCCGCCGACAAAGTTCAAGTGGAAGACGACATCACGGTGTCCGTCGTACTGCCGCGCGAGAGCTTGAACGATCTGGTAAAAGAATCGCCGAACCCGAGCGTCAAGCTCGTTAAGAATTGCGAATCGCTTCTGTTCCAGCGACCAGACGACGCCATTCTTCGAGGTGCCGATCGCCAAGCTGAGGCTGATATCGCGAGCCCTGGAACCTTTCTGTCGAACTACGAGCCGTTTGAGATCGAGCAGGCTTCGCGCATTGCGGGACACGTGGCGGAATTCGACAAATACACCGAGCCGATGAAACATTTGCTCGAGGATTTCGTCTCGGGCGGCGCCGCTTCGTACATCGTGTCGTCGGCGCACCCGCGCGTGGTGAACGGTAAACCCTCCAAGAATCCGCGCTACCTGCAACGGCGTCCCGATCTGGAAAATCCGCGCGAAACTTATTTGGCGGAAGTCGCGGCGCGGTTGGAACGCGAAATTCCAGCGGACCGGCCCGTGCATTTTCCGGTGAACGCCGTGCTGGCAGGACGGCGCAACAATCCTCCCGATCCTGAAATCGATCTGCCGGCGCTTGCGGTGTACAACCCGATTCACTATCAGGAATTGCCCGAGCTGTTCATGGAATTCATATCCAGCCTCACGGGTAAATCGCCGTCGACGACCGGATTCGGCAGCGAGGGTGCGCTCACCAAGGGGCCGTTCAATGCACTATGGCCGGTGGTGGATTTGAATAATGCGCTGGTCTCGTCGATCCTCACGCAGTACGCCGGGTTCACGACATCGGCGGGCTACGTGGGGCCGCGAATTCGTGTCGATCACGATGTAAGCATGCTGGTGCCGGAAATCTGGTGCCGGATGCGCGTGCAGGAGCGCGATCCGAAATTCCTGATCGATAGCGGCTTGCTGGAGCGCGTGGAAGATTTCGAGATCGGCGGACGTAAGGTGCTTGCCAGCCGATTGGGCTATCGAATCACCGCGCTTTTCGTGGATCGCTACCTCGGCCGGATATTTGAGACGCCCGACGCTGTTTTCACCGAAGAGATTCTGCAGCCCGAGAAGCAAGGGCTCGATCTATTTGCCGCCGGAGTCGACGCCATTGTCGACGCGCAGCGACGCGTGGCGCTGAATTATTTTGAGGACGGCAGCGTGGAAGCCGCGTGTCCTCCTTTGAAAGCGTTGTTGCATATCATGGCCCACGGTTCGTACGAAGGAATGAATCTGAGCACGCCGGCCTTCCGCGCTCTTTTCGATCGCGACGCCCTGCTGGCGAGCGACTGGTATTCCGAGCGCTTGCGTGTGAAGCAACAGCGCGATATCGCACTGTGGAATCGCCATGTGGCCGCGCTCGAAACATTCCGTCATGCCGCCGCATCCACAACAAATCACGAATTCAGTGTCGAAGATCGCCTGCAATCCGCGCGCGCCGAACTTGCGCGAGTGAATTCCGCCGCCTATCTGACTGAATTGCGCGGCACAATCGGCGCCGACCCGTTCCACAAACAGCTCCCGGTCTAGTCTTCTCTCCAACCCGGCAGTGCATGGGCGAGGCAGCAACGAGCGGCCCAAGGGCATCTGTTGTTTCATGGTATAAATCCAGGCGAAGCAAATCGGAGCGCGTATGAATTTGTTTGATTACGTCGAAAGCAAGCGGCAGGAGCATCTGAACGAACTGTTCGAGTTTCTGCGGATTCCGAGCATTAGCGCGCAGAGCCAGCACAAGCCGGACATCGAACGCGCGGCGCAGTGGGTGGCGGAGCGGTTGCGGCGCGTGGGTCTAGATAAGGTGGAGATTCTGCCGACGAAGATGCATCCGCTGGTGTATGGCGAATCGTTGCAGGCGCCGGGCAAGCCGACGATTTTGCTTTACGGACATTACGACGTGCAGCCGGCGGATCCTCTAGATCTGTGGACTTCGCCGCCATTTGAGCCGACGCTGCGCGACGGGAATTTGTTCGGACGCGGCACGGCCGACGACAAGGGCCAAGTGCACATTCACATTCGCGCTCTTGATGCGCTGAGGCAGGTCACGGGCAAGCTTCCGATCAATCTGAAAGTGTTGATCGAAGGCGAAGAGGAAGTGGGCAGCGAAAATCTGTGGGATTTCGTGCAAGCCAATAAGCAGCGGTTGCGAGCCGACGCACTGGTTGTGTCGGATACGTCGATGCTGGCGCGAGGCGTGCCGTCAATCACGTATGGGTTGCGCGGTCTGAATTATTATCAAATTGAATTGACGGGGCCGGCGCAGGACGTTCATTCCGGCGTTTTCGGCGGCGCGATTCCAAATCCGTTACAGATTCTGGCGGAGCTATTCGCCAAGCTGCACGATAAGAATTTCCGAGTGGCTGTGCCGGGATTTTACGATCGCGTTGCGGCACTTTCGCGCGGCGAGCGAAAAGCTCTGAACGGCTTGCCTTGGAAGGAAAAGGAATTTCGCAAGACGGTGGGCGCGCCAGGGCTCGACGGCGAAAAGGGCTTCTCCATCGTCGAGCGGCTATGGTGCCGACCGACGCTTGAACTGAACGGCATTTGGGGAGGCTACATCGGCGAGGGCGCGAAGACCGTGATTCCGTCGAAAGCCTACGCGAAGTTCTCAACGCGGCTTGTGCCATTACAGGAGCCGGAGAAAATCGCGAAGTTGGTTGAAAAGCAGATTCGCCGCTTGCTTCCGAAGACGGTGCATTGCAAATTCCAAACGCTGAGTATGGGCAAGCCGTGGGTAGCCGCCTACACGCACCCGTATTTTCAGGTGGCGCGACAGGCGCTGGAGAAGGGATTCCGGAAGCGCGCGGTCTTCATCCGCGAAGGTGGGTCGATCCCGTTCGTTACGCAGATGCACGACACGTTTAAAGTGCCCTGCATTCTGCTGGGATTCGGGCTGCCTGACGAAAATGCGCACGCGCCTGACGAACACATCGCGCTGGACAATTATTTCGGCGGGATTAAGGCTGTGGCGTCGTTTTATGAAGGTCTCGGCGAGCTGAAGTAATCCCTCGCGCGCTGTCGTGCCCGCGCTCGAGGGATCTTCGTATGGGAACGTTCTTTGTTAGTTTGCGGAGAGCTGTACCAATTTTCCGCGCGCGTATTCCGCAAGAGCCGCATTGGCGTCGACGATGACGCCGAGCGCCTCGGCCACTTTTTCGAGGTCCGCCGCGGGCACTGCGAAATAAAGTTCGTTGTCGCTAACGCCTGTGTACACGCGGTTGCCGATGCAACCCAGGCTGGCGACAGTTCCCTTTGTGAGCGCGGCGGGCAGCGCCATACATGTCGGCCGGCCGAGCACGGGCAGCGAGCCGCCGGAGCCGGCGCGCGTGGCCGCCTCGTTCAAAAGCATGGCGGACGATGCCGGGCAAACGAACAGGACAACGCTCGGCGCGACAGGTGTTTTTCCAAGCGGTGCGTAAACAATTGACGCCGGCGTGGTCGCGAGCGTGGGGATGCCGGAAACTTCTTCCGGCCGTATGTAGCCCAATTCAAACATCATGCCCAGAACTTTTTCCGCATCTTTCGCGCGATCGGCGGGCAGAGGAAGATTGTGCGTGTGGCTACCGACGGGGCAATTGTAGTGATCCGCGGCGACGGTGGAAAAAACGCGGCCATCCGCGGCCAATTTCCAGAAGCTGCATCCTGCCGGAGAGGATCCCTTGAATGGTTCGACGCCGGCGGGCGCCGAGTCCAAGAATGCGACAGCGACGGGCGGGCGCTTCAATTGCAATCGCGCCGTAAATCCCTTTTCGAGACCTTCCCAATTTGGCATGAAACCTTCCTCCAATATTGTGCGAGCAGATGAACAGTATAGTCGGACGCGGGGCTTCGGCTATAGCAGATAGATGACGCTACAATTGGCGCGCCGAAGGAAACCTGAGCCAGCGCTAAGCACGCAGCGGCGTGAGTCTTCGCGAAGCCGCATTTTATATGGGGTTTTTGAATGTTTCTGCTTGCCTTCGCTGAGTCAGGCCGCTATAGTGCTCGCCGAACACGAGGCCTGCTTTACTGGGCTGGCACCACACCCCACACCAAGAAAAAAGGAGATTGAGATTCAATGGCAGCAAAACCGTTGAGCAAGTCAAAGATCGTAGGTCATCTAGCAGAGAAGACCAGCATGTCGCGCAAGGCCGTCGCAACTTTTTTTGAGGAATTGTTCAAGCTGGCCGTCAAAGAATGCAAGGGCGGCGCTGGAAAATTCGTCATTCCGAACATCGGGCGTGCGGTGAAGGCTCATCGCAAGGCGCGCATGGGGCGGAATCCGCAAACCGGAGAGGCCATCAAGATCAAGGCCAAGACGGTTGTTCGGCTTCGCGCGGCCAAGGCGTTCAAGGATGCGGTTCTGAACTAGTCGCACGACGAGCAGAGCGGACTGGGCACCCAGCGCCAGTTCGGTTGCGGCGCAATGCGGAGTGGTCGGGACAAAATGGTTTTCGCGGAAGGCACCGTAAAGTAGCTTCAGAATAACGGCTTGGTACGGCAGTTTCTGGTTGTGCGCTAAGCGGAGTTTTCGACGCCGGCGCGCGACAAGGTTTGGAAAACCCTCAGGCGGCCACGAGTCGTCTGAGGGTTTCGTTTTTCGGCGGCGTCGCGCAACGCGCATGACATAATCGCTTCCGCCCATGCCCAACGACCGTCAATTTTCGGGGTTGCAGACAGACCTATACGAATTGACGATGGCGGCCGGCTATCGCAAGGCCGGTTTCGACGCGCGCGCCACATTTGAATTGTTCGTGCGCGGCTTGCCGCCGCGGCGGAATTTTCTAGTGGCCGCGGGGCTTGCGCAGGCGCTCGCGTTTCTGGAACACATCAATTTTTCCAGCGATGAAATTGGATATCTGCGGCGTCATCCGGTTTTCGCCGGCATAGGCGAAGATTTTTTCAATTTTCTCGCAGACTTCCGTTTCACCGGCGATGTGTGGGCCGTGCCCGAAGGCGCCGTGATTTTCGCCGACGAGCCGATCCTTCGCGTGACGGCTCCGATCGCCGAAGCCCAAATTGTTGAAACGTATCTTCTGGCCGCGATTCATTTCCAAACATTGATTGCCAGCAAAGCCGCGCGCGTGGTCACGGCGGCTCAGGGTTGCCG
>JBAQYV010000164.1:0-3077 GCA_049790315.1 Candidatus Acidiferrales bacterium
GATGAGGCGCGAGCGGCGGCGCGGCGGGAATTCGGGAATGTGGGGATGGTGAAAGAAACTGCGCGCGATGCGTGGAGTTGGGTGTGGCTCGAACGGATCGGCCAAGACGTGCGCTACGGACTGCGCATGATGCGGCGGAGTCCGGGCTTCACAATTGTTGCGGTGCTGACGTTGGCGCTGGGCATCGGAGCTAACACGGCCATATTCTCGTTCACCGACCAGGTTCTGCTGCGCAGGCTGCCCGTCCCGAATCCAGAGCAACTAGTTGTGCTCCGTTCACCGGGACGGAATCATGGATCCACATGGAGCGACATCGACAATGGCGCACAGTCGTTTTCGTACCCGATGTACAAGGACTTGCGCGAGCGCGCTACGGTTTTCTCGGGTCTGCTGGCGTGCCGATCGGTGGATGTGAACGTCTCCGGGCACGGCGCGACGCAGAGCGCGCATGGCCTATTGGTGAGCGGGAATTATTTCGAGACGCTCGAAGTGCCACCCGCGCTCGGCCGCGTGTTCACTTCCAACGACGAAACGGCGGCGGGAGGGGATACCGTCGCGATACTGAGTTACGGCTACTGGACGCGGCAATTCGGCGCCGACCCATCCATTTTGAACAAGGCGCTCACCGTGAATGGAATTCCACTGACGGTGGTGGGCGTGGCGCGCAAGGGTTTCGACGGTGTGCAAATCGGCGAGTCGCCCGACATTTTTATTCCCGTCACAATGAAGGATCAAATGACGCCAAGCAGTCTTCAAACGCTTGAAGACCGCACCTACCATTGGTTGCCCGTTATAGGACGGCTGAAGCCGGGGATGACGCGCGCGCAGGCGCAATCGTCGCTTCAGCCGATTTACGAGCCGATTCTGGAATCGGACGCGAAGCTGCTCAAGCTCTACGGGCGCGATTTGAAGCGGTTCATTGCGAAGCCGCTGCTGCTGGCGGACGGTTCGCATGGGCGGCAGGTTTGGCAACAGGATGCACAGGAGCCGCTGCTGGTTCTCATGAGCATGGTCGGCCTGGTACTGCTGATCACCTGCGCAAATCTGGCAGGGCTTCTAGTTGCGCGTGGAGAAGAGCGACATCGCGAAATTGCGGTGCGTTTGGCGCTGGGCTCGGGACGCGGGCGCCTGGTGCGGCAACTGCTGACTGAAAGCTTGCTTATCGGTGTTACAGGCGGCGCGGCAGGAATTCTGCTGGCTTCGTGGTGCTTGAATGCGATGGTCGACGCGACCGCGCACGGTATGGGAATTACTGGCCTGCAGGGGGAGCTTGATTTTCGCGTGCTGCTCTTCGCGATTGCGTTGGCCATTTTGACCACCGTGCTTTTCGGACTCGCGCCAGCGATGCATGCCACGCGTGTGGATTTGCACCCGACGCTGAAGGGGCAAGGCTCGAACGAATCCGCAGGTCACTCGAGTATCCGACTGCGGAGAATCTTGATCATTACGCAAGTGGCGCTGACCGCGGTGTTGCTTGCCGGAGCCGGGCTTTTCGCGCGCACGCTGGCGAATCTGGAGCATGCCAATCTCGGTGTGGACGCGACTCGCATCCTGCAATTTTCGGTTGCACCAGAGTTGAACGGCCATACGCCCGCGCAGACGCTGGAATTCGCAAACCGCGCGCGCCAGGAAATTGCGCTTCTGCCGGGCGTGCGCTCGGTGAGTATTACGACGACTCCGATTTTCGCGGACGACGACAACAGTTTCAATATCACCCCAGAAGGCTACGCGATTCATCCAGACGAAGATACAAACGTCGAATATGTTTGGATCGGACCGAATTACTTATCGACGATGGGCGTTCCGCTGATTGCCGGGCGCGAATTCACGGAAGCGGATACCGCGACGAAGCAAAAAGTCATTATCATCAACGAAAAATTAGCCCAGCGATTCTTCGCCGGGCGCAATCCGATTGGATTGCACATCGCGCAAGGGGCGGGAAACAATATTTCTCCGGATATGGAAATCGTGGGGGTGGTCGCCGACAGCAAATGGGACGGTCCACGCGACACGATTTCTCCATTTTTGTACCGGCCCTACGCGCAAAATTCGAGTTTGGGCGATCTGACGTTTTACATACGCACGGAGCGCGATCCGGCGCAAATAGCGGCGACGTTGCGTGCAACGATCGCGCGACTGGATCCAAATTTGCCGGTCAACAATATGCGAACGCTCCCAGAGCAGGTAAGCCGTTCGATTTTCAACGATAAACTGCTGGCGATGCTGTCGGTTTCGCTGGCGCTGCTGGCGGCGTCGCTAGCCGCGCTGGGACTCTACGGCGTGCTGGCGTACGTAGTTGCCCGGCGCACGCGAGAAATTGGCATTCGCATGGCGCTGGGAGGCCAGCGTGTGGACATTCTGCGGTTGATTGTCGGGCAGGGAGTGCGGCTCACGATGATCGGCGGCACGATAGGACTGGTGGCGGCGTTTAGCGCGACTCGTTGGATTGCCAGCATGCTTTATGGAGTGACACCTCGCGATCCGTTGACCTTTGTCGCGGTGGCCGCGCTGCTCGCAGGTGTTTCGGCCGCGGCGTGCTACATCCCGGCGCGGCGGGCGACGCGCGTGGACCCGATGGTGGCGCTGCGGTACGAGTGAGGCGGAAAGACGGACTTTTGCTAGAGAGACGACTCCCCGCGGATTAGGTCGGCGCGGGATTCGCGTTTGCGGACTACGCGGAAACGGCGGCCTTCCACCAGAACTTCGGCGGGGCGGGGGCGGGCGTTGTAATTCGAGGATTCGACGAAGCCGTAGGCGCCAGCTCCCCAGAGCGTTAAGAGATCACCGGGGCGCGATTCTTCGATGGACCAATCCTGAAGGAAACAATCGCCGGATTCGCAGACTGGGCCGACTATGTCCGCGCCGACGCGTTTTGCCCGGCTTGCGACTACGCGTGTGATGGGATGCGCGGCGCCATAGAGCGCGGGGCGCATGAAATCGTTCATGGCGGCGTCGACGACCACGAAATTTTTGCCGGGCGCGGCTTTGGTGTAGAGGACGCGCATCAGAAGGACGCCGGCGGGGCCGACGATGTAGCGGCCGGGCTCGATGAGAAGATGGCAACCGGTGAGTGCGAC
>JBAQYV010000165.1:0-4265 GCA_049790315.1 Candidatus Acidiferrales bacterium
TCGCCGCACATCGCCCGCGGGGGCGCCGCCAGGGCTCCTACCGCATCGCGCGCGAACTCCGCTCCCGCGGCGTCCCCGACGTGCACATCGAAGCAGCCCTCGCCGAAATCGCCGGCGTCACCGACGAATCCGCCGTGGTCCGCGCCACCATCGCGCGCAAATTGAAGTCCCTGCGCGGCCCACTCGATCGGCGTCGCCTTGCCTCCCTCCAACGCAGCCTGATCCGCGCCGGATTCTCCGGCGACACAATCCGCACCGAGCTTCGCGCCGCCACTCGCAACGCCAAAGCCGCAGCCGCCGGCGTCAACGACGACTCGGCCGCCCTCCTCGACGATCCCATCCCTCCCGAAGATTGAAAATAGTCGCGTCGCCCACTAGGTTGCGCCTCGTCCCCGCATCCGTAGGGGCGGAGCTTGACTCCGCCCGCCGTCCACCCGAGGCGCCAATCTCCGGATTCGCACCTTGTGACCGCCGCTTCCTGCGTGTCTGCCTTATGTAGCGGAGGCCTTCAGGCCTCCATCTCTGCGTGTCTGCCTTGTGTAGCGGAGGCCTTCACGCCTCCATCTCGCAATCGCAACCCGGAATGCGAAACGCGCGCCCAATCCAAACCAGCCCCGTAGAGCGTCACAACTTCACCGGGAGCGAGAGCCACGCTTCTATTCGAAATAATATCCACAGCTACATGGTGCTGATATTGGCATCATCCGTGCTAGAATGATTCCCATGAATGCGCGAACTACAATCGCCCCCTTGCACGTCTCCACGTGTTCCGTGCCGTTTCGCGCCCGCAAATGCATTTGTTTTCCAGCACTTAGCAAAAGAGTGCGCAACACACTGAATCCAAACGCTTTTAACTCCCAGCATTTTCATGCTCATGCGCACTCTTCTGCTGTACGCCCTTTAGTTTCAACACTTTTGCAAAATATACCGGGGGTGTATGTACCCTCGCCTCGCGCATTCAGCCGCAACGCTGAAAAACAAGCACTTAGCCCCCTCGCGTTGCTACGCCCGAACACGTCTGCGATAATGCCGCCCATGCTCACCGGCAGCGAAATCCGCCGAAAATTTCTGGATTATTTCGTCGCGCACGACCATCGCGAAGTGCGCAGCTCCTCGCTCGTGCCCGCCAACGACCCGACGCTGCTCTTCGCCAATGCCGGAATGAACCAGTTTAAAGACGTCTTCCTCGGCCTCGAGCAGCGCGATTACAAACGTGCCACCAGTTCTCAGAAATGCGTGCGCGCCGGCGGCAAACACAACGACCTTGAAAATGTCGGCTTCACAAATCGTCACCACACTTTTTTTGAAATGCTCGGCAATTTTTCTTTCGGCGATTATTTCAAGAAAGACGCCATCGCCTTCGCTTTCGAGCTGATCACCTCTCCCAATTGGTTCGCCATTCCGCTCGATAAGCTCTACTTCACCGTATTCGGCGGCGCAGAAATCACTCCCGGCAATTCCCTTGACCCGGACGACGAAGCCGCCGCGCTCTGGAAAGCCGCCGGCGCGCCCGAAAAACGCGTCATCGCGATTCCCGGCCTGAAAGAGAATTTCTGGGCCATGGGAGACACCGGCCCCTGCGGTCCGTGCAGCGAAATTCACTACGACATGGGCCCGGCTGCCAGCGATGCGGGCCACACCAATTGTCCGTTCCCCTGCGAATGCGGCCGCTACGTCGAAATCTGGAATCTCGTTTTCATGCAGTTCAATCGCGATGCCGATGGCCGCGTCACGCAATTGCCCAAGCCGTCGATCGATACCGGCGCGGGACTCGAGCGCCTCGCCGCAGTTTTACAGGGCAAAATCAGCAACTTCGACACCGATTTGTTTCAACCGCTCATGCGTGCCGCCGCGCGCCTTGCGGATGTCGATCCAGAAAAACCCGAGATTCAACCTTCGCTGCGCATCCTGGCGGATCACGCCCGTGCCGCTACTTTCCTTATTTCCGACGGCGTCGTTCCCGCCAACGACGGCCGCGGTTACGTCCTGCGCAAAATCATTCGCCGCGCGTTGCGTCACGGCAAGTTACTCGGCGCTCCGTCCCCGCTACTCGCGCCACTTTCCGTCAGTGTTCGCGAACTGATGCGCGACGCTTACCCCGGGCTCGACGAATCCGGCGCGCGCATTCGCCAAATCCTCGAAGCCGAAGAATCGCGCTTCGGGCGCACCATCGATATCGGCCTCAAGAAACTCGAAGACGATATCGCCGCGCTCGCAGCCTCGGGCTCGAAAGATAAGTCCGCTTCGTATCCCGGAGCGAATGCCTTCAAGTTGTACGACACCTATGGATTGCCGCTCGATTTCATCAGAGATGTTCTCCGCGATCAGGGCGTCGCGTTTGACGAGACCGGCTTCAATCACGCCATGCAGGAACAGCGCACCCGCGCGCGCGCCTCATGGAAGGGCGGTCACAAGGACGTCGCGAAGCCGGCCTATGCCAAACTCGCGCGAACATTTCACACCGAGCCCGATTTTTATTTTTGCGCGCAGGCCAAAGACGGCCACGTCGAAGCCATTCTTACCGCCGAAGGCCCGGTTGAAACTATCGCGGCGGGCGCCGAAGCCGAAGTCGTGCTCGACCGCACCGTTTTCTTCGCGGAGTCCGGTGGCCAGGTCGCTGACACCGGCGCTTTCTGGAGCAACGATCTCGCTACACAACTAGCCGAAGTGCGCGGAGCCTACTATCCGCTCACAGGTTTGATCGCGCACAGAATCGTCGCGAAAGATCGTCTGCGCGTTGGCGACCGCGTCGCCGGCGTGGCCGATGCTGAGCGCCGTGAGCACATCAAGCGCAATCACACCGCAACACACCTAATGCACGCCGCGCTGCGCAACATCCTCGGCACGCACGTCAAGCAAGCCGGCTCGCTCGTCGAGCCCGGCCGCCTGCGCTTCGATTTCTCTCACTTCGCCGCCGTCGATCGCGCCGAGCTGCGCGACATCGAAGATCAAGTGAACGAACAAATCCGCAACAACGCCGAAATCGCAACCGACGTCACCTCGCTCGATGACGCTCTTGCCTCCGGCGCGCTCGCATTTTTCGGCGATCGCTATCCCGAGCAAAATGTCCGTGTCGTCACCATTCCCGATCCCGCATCCCCGCGCGGCTTTTACAGCAAGGAACTCTGCGGCGGCACGCACGTAAAGCGCGCCGGCGAAATCGGCGCGTTCAAGATCGCCGTCGAGCAAGCTTCCAGCGCCGGCGTCCGCCGTATCGAGGCGCTCACCGGCACGGCCGCTCTCTCTGATTACCAGCACGCGCGCGAAACTTTGTCTGCGCTCTCGGCACGGATGGGGGTGGCCGAAGATGACCTGCTCGCCAACGCCGAGCGCGCAGAGGAGTTGCGGCGCGAGCGCGAAAAGCAACGCAGGGCGGCCATGCTCAAGGGCATACAGGGGCTCATAAACCCTGGTCCTGACCTACTCGCCAAGGTGCAAACAATCAAAGGCGTCAAAGTAATCGCCGCTGAACTCGACGGCGCTGACCGCGCCACTCTTCGCGCCGTCGCCGATGGACTGCGCCAAAAGCTCGGCTCCGGTGTAGTTGTGCTCGGCGCGATCGACGACGGCAAAGTCGCCCTCCTCGTCGCCGTCACCAAAGACCTCACCGCAAAAGTCCACGCCGGCAAGCTCGTGCAGGAGCTAGCCAAGCAAATCGGCGGTTCCGGTGGCGGCAGACCCGATTTGGCGGAGGCTGGCGGAAAAGACACATTGGCACTCAAAAAGGTACTTCAGTACGCCCCTTCCCTGATTGACCCGCTGTTATAATTTCGCTAGCGCCAGATCCGTTGCCTGGGTGCCGTCGGCCCCGCGGTGATTAAGTGCCTCATTCCCGAGGCAAGCCCAAACCCAGCCATGTCCTCACGCATCGCCATAATCGTCGCCATCTTGCTGACAACACTGGGGTTGTCAGCGACGCGCGCGCACGCCCAGATCGCTTTCTACACCGATTCCGATGGCCAGCGCATCTACATCAACGGTAACGCTCCGTCGTCGCCGAAGCACTCCACTGCGGCCTCACGCGCTCGCGCCGAAGCGCCACCCGCTGTCGCGCGATCCACGAGTTCCGACCAACCACCTGCCGAGGCATCGCCCGTGGCATCGGACGATTCGCAGTCCGCGTCGTCGGAAAGTGCGAGCGTTTACGCTCCAGCGTCCGCTGCGCCAGCTACCTATGTGCCACCCGCCGCGCATCCAAGTCTTGATCAAATGGTTCACGAAGTCGCAGCTCGTTACAATGTCGATCCGCAGCTTATTCGCGCCGT
>JBAQYV010000166.1:0-1918 GCA_049790315.1 Candidatus Acidiferrales bacterium
AGAATCTTCGCGAAGTCGCGCGCGCGTTGCCACTCTCAACGCTGCTGATCGAAACCGATTCTCCGTATCTCGCCCCACCTCCGCATCGCGGCCGGCGCAACGAGCCCGCCTTCGTGGCCGAAGTAGCGCGAACGTTGGCAACTGTGAGAGACTTGCCCGTGGCCGAAGTTGCCGTCGCCACGGCGAACAACTTCCGGCGTTTGTTCAAGTTCATCGGGGATTCCAACGGCCCGGCGCCTGGGGCCGCGCGGAGAGAGCCATCTCACTTCTGACTGCCAAAGAGATTTTCGATTTGGTGCGGGACGACCTCGGCCGCGTTGAGGCGGAACTTGCGGTTCAAAACGCCTCCGCCATCGAGCCCGTTTCGGAAATTACCAGCTATTTGATGGGCGGCGGCGGAAAGCGGCTGCGCCCGGCACTTCTTTTGCTTGCGGCCGGCTATGCGGGTTACAACGGACCCACCGCGATCAAGCTCGGAGCAGTTGTCGAGCTAATTCATTCCGCGACATTAATTCACGATGATGTGATCGACGGCGCGGATATTCGGCGCGGGCGCCCTTCCGCGAATTCGCGATGGGGAAATCATCGCAGCGTGCTCGCGGGCGATTGGCTTTACATGCAATCTTTCCAAATGGCGCTGGGCGAGCGCAATTTCAAGGTGCTCGACATTCTGATCGAACTTACGCAGAACATGGTCGAGGGCGAATTGTTGCAGCTTTCAAAACTCGGCCGCATGGATTTGGGGCCGGACGACGCGCTTGAACTTGCGGCGCGCAAGACGGCGTGCCTTTTCAGCGGTTGCGCGCGGCTCGGCGCGGTGCTCGGACAACTGGACGACGATGGCGAGCAGGCGCTCGCGGAGTACGGACGTTGTGCCGGGCTGGCGTTCCAAATGGTTGACGATCTGTTGGATTTCACGGCTTCGCCGGAACGATTGGGGAAGCCTGTGCTGAGCGATTTGAAAGAAGGCAAAGTCACGCTGCCTCTGATTTTCGCGATGGACAACGGACATTCCGAAGGCCGCCGCTTGGTCGCGAAAGTTCTGGAAGAAGGCGGATTCACGAGCGTGCGTCCGGAAGAAATCACGGCGCTGGTGCGCGATTCCGGCGCGCTCGATCGCGCGCGGGATCTGGCGAAAGATTATGCGTTGCGCGCGAAAGCGTGCTTGAATGGCAGCGCTCGCGGCGATTTCGGCCGCGCGTTGCTGGCAGTGCCGGATTTTATTCTCGACCGCGATAACTGAACCGCGCCGCGGATCGCGAATACTGAGTGCGGCGCGCGCCGCCTTCGCGATTCTTCCTTTGACCTCGATGCTTCCGTTGCGTGTTGTCTACCACGAAGATTACGATCTGCATTTGGGCGCGCACGTTTTTCCCTCGCAGAAATTTCGATTGATTCGCGACGCGTTGCTGGCCACCGGTTTGGCCGGCGCGGAAGATTTTCTGATTCCCGAGCCGGCGGATGACGCCGACGTGTTGCGCGTGCACACGGAAGCGTGGGTCGACAAATTGCTTCACGACAAATTAACGCTCACGGAGCGCATGCGGCTGGAAATTGCGCGCTCACCCGAAACTGTGCGCGCGTTTTGGCTGGCGGCGGGCGGTTCAATTCTCGCCGGCCAGCGCGCGCTTCAAGACGGATTTGCCGCGAATCTTACCGGCGGATTCCACCACGCTTACGCCAATCACGGCGAAGGCTTCTGCATGATTCACGACGTGGCGATCGCGATTCGGCGATTGCAATCGGACGGCGCGATTCGCACGGCGATCGTAGTCGATACCGACGTGCATCAGGGCAACGGCACGGCGGCGATTTTCTCCGGCGATCCGAGTGTTTTCACGCTTTCAATTCACCAGGAAAATAATTATCCGGCGCCCAAAGAGTTTTCCGATCTCGATATCGGCCTCGAGGATCGCAC
>JBAQYV010000167.1:0-3791 GCA_049790315.1 Candidatus Acidiferrales bacterium
CGGACTTTCAATCCCGGGAATGCGCGCGGTGGGAATTAAAAGATATTGCTCGCCGCCCCGGATGTCCTTCAGCACGGCAAATCCCTTGTCGATTCCGCTGTCGAGATCCACCTGCGTGCACGGCTTCGGATCGTGGCTATGCAATTCATCGGGCACGCATTCGTCGTGTACGATAATCCACAACGCATCGCGCGCGCTGATGCCTGCCTGCGGAGTGGCCGCCAGCATCCACGCGGCCGCCATGCAAATCGCCAGCACCGCCGCGGATACTCGAACCATGATTGTCGCGCGCGCACCCGACATGCGGAAATCCTACCGCGAGCGCTCTCATTCTGTATAATCGCGTTCTGTCGAGTCCCTCTTCTTCACACGACTGCGGATTTCTCTGCTGCCACCGGCCTCGGCGAAGACCTATGAATCGAACGACGGCGAAATTCATACTTGTGTCGGGGACGCTCGCCCTCTCGCTCCTGATCTCGATTTCATTGCGCGCGCAGGATGCGCCGCCGCCCACTCCGTCTGAATCGCCGAACGCTGCCGGCCCAGCGGCGCAGCCCACAAAAACTGCCTCACCACCCGCGCAATCCGAGCCGCCGGCTCCCGCGCCCGCCGCGTCTTCCAATTCGTCTGGGCCGCTGCCCGACCGGCCGGTCTCCTGGATCGGACTCGTTCCGAATCTGCTGCACGATCAGAAAAATATCTGGCTATTCCCCGTTTCCGTGTCGCGCGGACATCATCTGGTGCCCGTGCTGACTTTTACGATCGTCACGGCCAGCCTCGTCGCGGGATTGGATAATCCCAGCGGCCGGTATTTCCAGCGCACGCAATCGTTTCACGAGTTCGATTCCATCTTTAGAAACTCGCACACCGCCTCGGCCATGTTCGCTTTTCCGGTGATGTTCTACGGTGTTGGCTTTTTCCGCCACGATACCTATGCCGAGCACACCGTCCTGCTGGCCGGCGAAGCCGCGCTCGATTCCACAATTCTGGATGTCGTCATGAAAGACATCACGCGCCGCGTGCAACCCGATCAGGTTGCCATGGGCGGAAGTTTCTCCGACACTTGGTTTAAAGAACACGGCCACGCTTTCGGCGGCATCGGCAGTTTTCCCTCCGGCCACGAAATCGATGCCATGTCCATCGCCACGGTCTTCGCCGATCGCTATCCGAAATATAAATGGGTGGCCTATGGCCTCGCGGGCCTGGTCGGTTTCACGCGCATCTCGCTGCAAGCTCACCATCCCTCCGATGTTTTCGCCGGCGCCTTCCTCGGCTTCGTCATCGCGCACTACACCGTTGAACAGTTTTAGTAGCGTCGCCTTCCGCGCACCGCGGGCGAGCGATTGAGCGAGCGCCCCATGTTCGGCCCGTCTTATGGGACGAACACAAGCTCTGTGACTCCTTTTTTTCTTAGTGTGCCGCCTAGATCGTCGCGGGGGGAATCGCAATCTCCGCAGCCGCCACCCGCACTGGAGCGTTCCTCGGCACAAGGCTCACATGAAAATCGGAGAAATTCTCATCGAGAATGTCGGAATAAATCACGAAAAGCCCGGCCGCGCCCTCGATGCTGCTCGATACCAGGAATGCGAACGTTCCCGCCAATCGCGGAAAAATCCCCGAGAGTGTGCCCAGAATAATTCCCAGCGGAATGCTGGCTATGAAACCAAGCATCAGGCGGTAGACAATCGTGCGCCAACTGTAGGTCCACCAGATTCGCAGCGTTCGCGAAAGCGTCGGCTCCGCCGCCTTGCCCGCGGCGCCGTCGTTAACCTCGGTCAATCCAATCCTGAAATATCGAAACTTTTTCCGCAGAATAAAGTAGAAAACTGGCACGGCCACCGCGTATGTGATCGCCCACGGCCCCACCGTCATTAAAAAAAATGGAACATCCCGGCGGTTATCGCGCCGCGGAACAACAGCGGCCTCGCCGTCAGTATGAGCGCGGCTACCAGAATCGCCGAGACGACCGCCGTGCGCCAATAAAACGCCCACCAGATTCGCAGGCCATGCCACAGCGTCGCCTGAATATAATTGCTCTCGACTGCGGCAATTTCGCTGCCCGAATGTTTTTCACCGAACATAGGGGTACGGAGCTCATGGCTTTCTCCCCGTCGCGATCGACTGTGTTTTCCCGCTAGGCTTCCAGTGGGCGCATCCTATTCCCCTTGAGCGTCAAGCGCAATCAATTTGTCACGCCCCTCCGGTCGAACCCCGCAGCCGCCTGTGCAAAACGTTTTCGTGGCCATCTGTCCCCCAGCGACCTGCGTAAGCCGTTGTCGTAGCGGCGAACTTCAGGTCGCCATCTTTGTCGCCTCGTGAAATAAACGGGATTGGTAAGTGGACCGTCCGCGTTCGAAATAATTTCCTCAGTAATTTTCATAGAACTCTCTACACCTCCACGTTATCCTGAATGTATGCACGCCAAGACCAGTGCCGCATTCCGCCACCCCGCGTGTGCATACTCCGCACGTCGGCGAATCAGCGCGCACTCCACGGCGTCGGCGCGGCGCGCATGTACCCCCTACTCGCGGCGTTTTCCGGAACTGTTGATTCTGAGTGATTTAATCTCTATTAGAATCAGCACTTCCAGAATTTCTCTAATTTCTCCTATCACCTTCATAATGAAAGGTTTCAAGTCTACTGGAATCAATACTTCTGGCGATAAGGACTTAAAGCCGATTAGAATCAACAGTTCTGAGAATAAGGACTTAAAGTCCTTTAAAATCAACACTTCCAGAAAACAGGGTAGGGGGGTACCCCCACTGTCGTTTTTCGCATTCCGCGATGCCTCGGCGCCACTGGATTTCGCCGGGGTTCGTGGGATCGAAAGTCCTCGGCCACGGAAGTTTTCGGAGTATACATGTCACACGAGTTTCGGCGGCAAATAAGCCGCACACAAATATGATCGCGCAACTTCGCGGCTCGCTGGTCGATAAGAGGCCCAACCAAATCATCGTTGAGGTCGGCGGTGTCGGCTACCTTGTGAACATTCCGCTTTCCACGTTTTATTCGCTCGGCGGCCTGAGGGAAGAAGTTGTGCTGCTCGTTCACACGCATGTGCGCGAGGATTCCCTGGCGCTGTATGGATTTCTTACGGCGCGGGAGAAACATTTATTTGAGATGCTGCTTTCGGCTTCAGGTGTGGGGCCAACGCTCGCGCTGAAAATTCTTTCGGGGATGAGCGCGGAGGAATTGGCGCCGGCGATTCGCGAAGGCGATATCGCGCGGCTCACGCGGATTCCCGGTGTCGGCAAGAAGACCGCCGAGCGCATGGTGGTTGAGCTGAGGGACAAACTCGCGGCCGCCGAATCCGAAGCGCTGCCTGCGAACGCGACGACAGCGGGGCGCGGCGGCATTTCGGGCGACGTTGTTTCAGCGCTGCTCAACCTCGGCTATGATTCTCGCGCGGCTGAACAGGCGGTCGAACGTGCCGCCCGCGACGATAGCGCGGCGAATTTTGAAGCGTTATTGCGCGCGGCGCTCCACGCATTGAGCGCGCCCGCGCAAAAAGGCTCGCGGTCCGCGCCCACGAGTCGCGCCGGGCGCTGACCCGGTTTATGTAGCGGAGGCCTTCAGGCCTCCACGCTCCGCGCAACTGGGGCGGATCCGCACTCCGCTCCTGAGCGCCGGGAGCGCGATCGCGAGACCCGTTTCTGTAGCACAGCCACTCTTGGCTGTGTGCAGTTGGTTTTTAGAGGTTGGGACGCAAGGTCAGAGAGGGGTCCCTCGTCGTCCGCCGCGGCGGACTCGCTCGGGATGACCAGTAATTGGTGGGGCGCGCGGGATAGATG
>JBAQYV010000168.1:0-5429 GCA_049790315.1 Candidatus Acidiferrales bacterium
GGCGCGCACTGCATCTTGCAGTTACTGGACGCGGGGCATCGCGTGCGGACGACTGTGCGGTCGCTGGCGCGTGAGGGCGACGTGCGCGCGATGCTCAAGGTGGGCGGGGCGGAGCCGGGCGATCGATTGCAATTTGTGGCGGCGGATCTGGAGGGCGATGCAGGGTGGGCGGAGGCCGTGGCGGGGTGCGAATTCGTGCTGCATGTGGCTTCGCCATTTCCACCGACCGTGCCGAAGGACGAGAACGAGCTGATCGTGCCCGCGCGCGAAGGAGCGCTGCGCGTGTTGCGTGCTGCGCGCGATGCGGGCGTGAAGCGCGTGGTGCTGACGTCGTCGTTCGCGGCAATCGGCTATGGGCACGCGCCTCAGACAGTGCCATTCAACGAAACGGATTGGACGGACCCGAATGGCGCTGACGTGCTGCCGTACATTAAATCGAAAACTTTGGCGGAGCGCGCGGCTTGGGATTTCATCGCGAAGGAAGGCGGCGCGCTGGAACTTTCGGTGGTGAATCCGGTGGGCGTGTTTGGGCCGGTGCTGGGTGCGGACTATTCGACTTCGATCCTGATCGTGCAGCGCATGATGGACGGCGCGATTCCCGGCTGCCCGCGAATTTATTTCGGCGCGGTGGACGTGCGCGACGTGGCGGATTTGCATCTTCGCGCGATGACGGATCCCGCGGCGAAAGGCGAGCGATTTCTCGCGGTCGCGGGCGATTTCATGTCCATGCTGAACATCGCGACGGTGTTGAAGGCGCGCATGGGAGCGGCGGCCCGGCGCGTACCGAAGCGCGAACTGCCCAATTGGTTCGTGCGCATCTTCGCGATGATCGATCCCGCCGCCAAGCAGGTAATTCCGGAGCTGGGCATGAAGAAGAATGCCACGAACGAAAAAGCCCGGCGCGTGTTGGGATGGACGCCGCGATCGAATGAGGACTCGATTGTGGCAACGGCGGAAAGCTTGGTGCGGCTGGGATTGCTGAAGGACGGCGCGAAGAAAGCGGCGTCCGCGGCTGCGGCGGCGTAAAGCGCGCTTTACATCGCGACAGTGGAAACCTAGAATCGGCGCGCGGCGTCTAGATGTGCGGGAGTTCAGCCGCGAGAGTTCATCTGCGGGAAATGGTCGTGCAATTCCCGCGCGCTAAGTTAGCCGCGGCTCGGGACTGGGTAAGTTTGGAATCACACGCGAGATGTGGAACGCGGGAGAGGCGCCCGCTTCCACACTCCAAGAAACAAAAATCGCGACGGCACTTCGCTACTGAAAATTTAACATGCACCGCGCGTCGGTAGTTCGCGACCGCAATTTGCTGCTGAAACTTGCAAGATCACTTTGACAGTTCGCCAGGAGAATTTCGTGAGTGAAAAAACGCGCCGTGAATTTTTGAAAGATGCCACGCTGTTGAGCGCCGGGGTTGCGGGGACGGCGCTCGCTCAAAGTGATTTGCTTGCGGCGGGAGTGCCGGCGAAAACGCGGGGCGCCGACGCCGCTGCCGGCGGCGCGCAGTCCGCGGCGCAATCCTCTGCCCCGGGCAGCGTCGCGCTCACGTGGGTTGGCGAGAATCCGCCGGCTTCGGCGGCTGGCGTTAGCTGGGGAGTGCCGTGGCCGCAAGGCGCCGTCGCGCGCGGAGTGAATTTTAGCTTGAGCGCGCAGAGCGGAGCGCTACCGCTGCAAACGTGGCCGCTGGCTTATTGGCCGGATGGATCGCTCAAGTGGAGCGGCTTTGCAACCGTGGTGCCGGCGGAATTCGCGGGGACGGCAACGCTGTCGAAAGGCGAGTCGGGTGCGAACGCGGGCGCGCTAAAGGTTACGAACGACGGGAAATCGATCGTGGTCGATACGGGCGCGATCAAATGCGTAATTGCGACCAGCGGCGCAAACATTATCGAGTCCATGACGTTTCCAGACGGAAAGAACGTAGTCGGAGCGGGGCAACTGGTTTGCGTTCTGCAGAATGGTCCGGAAACTTTCCCGGAGGATGCGCCACCACGCGAGAAATTTGTGAGCGCGGTGAAGAAAGTCACCGTGGAGCAATCCGGGCCGGTGCGCGCGGTTGTGATGATTGAGGGCGTGCATCGCGGCGCGACGTCGAAACGCGAATGGCTGCCGTTCACCGTGCGGCTTTATTTTTACAGCGGGCAGACGTCGGTGCGCGTGGTGCATTCAATCGTGTTTGACGGCGATCAGGAAAAAGATTTCGTGCGCGGGCTCGGGCTGCAATTCGCGGTGCCGCTGCGCGAAGAGGCGCGGAATCGCACTGTGCGATTCGCCGGGCAGGATGGCGGACTGTGGTCAGAGCCGCTGCAACCGGGCGGCGGCAGCGTGGCGCAGGAATCGGGCCAGCCATTCAACGGCAATCCGGCATTCGGCGGCAATCCCGCGATGGGCGGCATGGCGCTGTTCGGACAGAACGCGATCTGGGACGATTTCAAACTCATGCAGCCCACGCCGGACGGATTCACGATCGTGAAGCGCACGAATCCGAAGAGCACGTGGCTTCACTCCAACGCGGGCAAGCGCGCGCCGGGCCTCGCGTTCGTCGGCGATCTCACGGGCGGACTCGCGGTGAGCGTGAAGAATTTCTGGCAGTCGTATCCGTCGTCGCTTGAAGTGCGGCAAGCCAGCAGTCCGACGGCGGAACTTGTGGCGTGGCTGTGGTCGCCTGACGGGCCGGAGATGGATATGCGGCACTACGATACGCACGCGCATGGACTCGACGCGTCGTATGAAGATGTGCAGCCCGGATTGAGCACGGCGTATGGCGTAGCGCGCACGAGCGAGTTGACGCTGTATCCCAGCGCGGCATGGCCGGCGAAAGTGGACACCGCCGCGATGGCCAGCGCCGGCAATCATCTGCCGCTGCTGGCGTGTTCGCCGGGATATGTTCACTCCACCGGCGTATTTGGAATATGGAGCGTGCCCGATCGCTCGACCGCGTTCAAAAAGTCCCTCGAGGACGGCCTCGATTCCGTGCTCGCATTTTATAAGCAGCAAGTCGACGACCGCTCCTGGTACGGCTTCTGGCAGTTCGGCGATTTCATGCATTCGTATTCCGCGCCGCGCCACGTGTGGCACTACGATTGGGGCGGCCACGCGTGGGACAACACCGAGTTGGGCGCGCCGCTGTGGCTCTGGTACAGCTATCTGCGCTCGGGCCGCGCCGATTTATTCCGGCTGGCGGAAGCGCACTCGCGCAACACCAGCGAGACCGACGTCTATCATCTTGGCCCGATGAAGGGACTCGGCACGCGCCACAACGTGATCAAGTGGGGCGATGGCGCGAAGGAAGCGCGCATCAGCCAAGCCGCGCACTGGCGCTTCATGCATTACCTCACCACCGACGAGCGCGCCGGCGACATCATGCACATGGTGGCGGAGTCGGCCGGCATTGCGGTCGGCAAATACGATCCGATGCGCGAAGCCGAGCCGCGTCTGCCAAGCGAGCCCGCCGTGCGCATTCGCATCGGCCCCGATTGGTTCGCGCTGGCCGGAAATTGGATGACGGAATGGGAGCGCACCAACGATACGCGCTGGCGCGATCGCATTCTTGTGGGCGTGAATTCGCTAATGGCGATGCCCTTCTGGCTCCAAACCGGCAGGAAAAATGTTGGCGGGCGCGGCGGCTCCGCTGCGATCGTCGGCTACGACAACGCGACGGGAAAGATGACGCCGCTCCCCGACCCGGAAACGAAGGAATACATTCCGGTGAACTACAACCTCGCCACCATTCAAGGCGGCGGCGAAGTGCTGTTCGAGCTAGTGCCGCTACTCGGAAACAAGGACCTCGAAACGATGTGGCTGCAAATGTGCCGTCTCTCCGTCGCGCCGGCCGACGTCATCACCAAGGACAAAACCACGGGCACCGAGGGCGCCGACGCGAGCTTCGTCGCGCCGGGCCAGAGCGGCTCGCGACTGGCGGCGTATGCGTACGCGAAAACCGGGAACACGGCGTTCGCGCAGAAAGCCCTCACGATTCTGATGTCGCAAGGCGCCGGCATCGCGAATCCGCACGTGGTCTCCGGCGCAGATTCGCTCAAACCTGTGCAAGAAGATCCCAGGATGTCCACGAACGAGGCCGGACAGACCGGGCTGCAAGTGATCGAGGTGCTCGAGCTTTGCAAAGATCAGTTGCCGACCGCGGCGGCCGTTCGCACCGTGCGCGAATTCCGTCGCCCGGCCGCACCCGGCGCGCCCGGCGCTCCCAATCCCGCTCCGGCAGCCCCGGCCCCGGCCAATCCAGCGCCGACAACGCGACCGCCGGGCTAGCATCCCGGTTTTGCGGTATGTAGCGGAGGCCTTCAGGCCCCCACGGGTGTCGCAGATCGGCCAGACGCGCCTGGCGAAACATTGATGCAATTCGAGCGCAAGAAAAACCGTCTGGAACTAAACGATTATTTCGGCCGAAGGCGTTTCTTCGTCACAACTTGCTGTAAGGGCAGGCGGGAAACTTTCCGAAGCGCCGAGATGGCGTCAGCGGTCGTCGCATGCCTTCATGACCAGTCTGATCCACACGCTTTTAGCGTTCATGCTTACTGCGTCATGCCGGATCACGTGCACTTCTTGGTGGAGGGCACGTCCGACGCGAGCAATCTGATCCGATTCGTGAAAGCGTTCAAGCAGTCCACTGGCTACGCATGCCGGACAACTGTCCGCGGACCGCTCTGGGAGAAATCGTTCACGGATTCTGGTCCCGAAGCGTTCGTAGGATCGCGCGCAGGCGATTGAGAACGAACACGATCACGCCCAAGCTAATCAATACGAGGACCAATTCCGCCCAGGCGACGCTCTTGATCGCGACGCCAGTCCTGAGAATGAGTGTCCCGTGCGCCCCCTCGATGGAGACGGCCTGAACGTCATGTCGAGTGGCCACGAAGTGGTGGGTTGCCGGATCGAGCTGGAAGCTCACAGGCATCCCAACCGACATGGACGCACTGTGCCTGTGCCTCAGCGCGCCCACCAGCGAGACGACAAGAATCAACGGAATAGCGACCAATAGGAGGTAGTACGGCACATCGACCACGAGCTTTAAGAAAGAAGCCAACGACCACGAACCGCGGCGCTTCATGTTCCGCATCCTCCCGGACAGACGTCGCACGTCATCAAACCACAGCGCTTCGGCGATATCAACGCGAGCGCGCGACCGAAAGAATCGTTCAAATCGCTCCTCGGCACGACCAAGCAATGGCGGCCTTAGCTCTCCTGCCAAAGACGAGCTGAATTTCACATTTGTTCCCTAAATTCGGATAGGATGGCTCGCGCGCATTCGCGCCACAGCTTTAGAAATCACCGCACACCGCTTGCCGGCAGCGAGGGCGACGCACCGGCGGCCTTGAGACGAGGAAATTGATGCCGACAATATTGACTGGGATCGGTTGGCACTTGGTGGGCGCGGCGATGGCCGCGACGTTCTACGCGCCGATTGACAGGGTGAA
>JBAQYV010000169.1:0-6807 GCA_049790315.1 Candidatus Acidiferrales bacterium
AGCGAGGGCGACGCACCGGCGGCCTTGAGACGAGGAAATTGATGCCGACAATATTGACTGGGATCGGTTGGCACTTGGTGGGCGCGGCGATGGCCGCGACGTTCTACGCGCCGATTGACAGGGTGAAGAAATGGTCGTGGGAGACCACCTGGGCCGTGGCCGGCGTTTTCTCCTGGATACTGCTGCCGATTTCGGTGAGCTATCACCTGTTGCCGCAATTTCGCGCGTTCTACGCGTCGATTTCGCCGCATGTGCTTTTGATGGTCGCGCTGTTCGGCGCGATGTGGGGCGTCGGCAACGTGAGCTACGGCTTGACGATGCGAAATTTGGGAATGGCGCTGGGGATTGGAATCGCGATTGGCGTCACGCTTGTGATCGGCACGATCATGCCGCCGATCGTCAACGGCCAGGGTGGCGTTTTGATTCACACCAGGGGTGGCCTGCTGACCATGGCGGGAGTGTTGGTGGCTGTGATTGGAGTTGCTGTGGTCACCTACGCCGGACACCAGAAGGAAATGAAACTTCGCGGCCTGCCCCGGGAATTCAATTTGAAGCTGGGGATCGCGCTGGCGGTGATGTGCGGAATTTTCTCCTCCGGTTTTGCGTTCGCGATCAGCGCCGCGAAGCCGATGGAGCAGGCGGCGCTGCATTTGGGAGTGAATCCGTTGTACGCCGCGTTGCCGAGCTACGTAATCATCATGGGCGGCGGCGCAATTGTGAATTTGGCTTACTGCTTCGTTCGTCTTGCCGCCCTGAAGACGCTCTCCCTGCGCGCCGATCTCTCACAGCCCGGCGGAACACTCCTGAAGAATGGAGCCATGGCGGCGGCCGGCGGAATCATGTGGTATCTGCAGTTTTTCTTTTACGCCTGGGGCGCTGCCAACATTCCGCAACATCTCTCCTACGTGAACTGGATGCTGCACATGAGCGGCTATGTGCTGTGCGGCGGCCTGATCGGTCTCATACTCGGCGAATGGAAAGGCGTTGGCAGCAGGCCGGTGCGCCTGCTTTGGGCCGGCATCGCCATAATTATTTTGGCCGCGAATTTGGTTGGATACGGGGCTGGCCTCGTAAGCTAGCGATTGACTCTACCAAAGCTAGTGATCCCGATGCGATAGATCGCTCATGGCCGGCTTCGGCGCACCCAACGCCGGCTCGCCCGCTATTCGAAACGATTCCCTCATCGTCCTAAACGATTAACTAACGTGTAATTATTGACATAGAGTTAGATTCGTGCTATAAGTTGGCATGAACTGGAAACGTACGCTCTCGCGGCCGGATTTCGCGCTGGCTCCTCGCATCGCATCCAGTTTTCGCGATCAAATGTCCTCGTCGCAAAGAGACCACTCGAAGCTCCTTTCGACAAGCCCAGGGGCGTCCCACATACTTCCACTCAAAAGTGCGCTGCAAAACACTTGTTTACAACAAGTTGACAAAAGAGTGCGCAACTTATTGAAAATAAGCATTTTCAAGTTGCTGTGTTCTCAAAATGATGCGCACTCTTTTGCTGCAAGTCTTCTGCATTCAGCATTTTGTGAATTGGGTACGGGGGTGTGGGTACCCAGAGCTACAGCGCACTTAAATCTTCACTTTAGATCTTCCCTATCAGCGCCCGCAAACAACACACCACCAAGGCTTTATGCCTCGGCGCGGAAACCATATCGGGCGCGCCGCGAGAAATGTCGAATCTCGACCGGAAGGACGACTATATAGTGAGAGCAACTTTGTAGCAGCAGTACCAGGAGCCATAACATGGATACCTTTCTTCCTCCGATTGAAAAACCCCGCGGGCTGATCATGAAAATCGTGTACGCGATGTCGCGCCGGCAGTTTGGGAGAGTGCTTACGCCGATCAAGGTGTTTAGCGCGCGAATGCCGATAGCGTTCGGGGCGTTCGCCGGAAAGATCAACTCGCTGGACAAGAAACTGCAACTGTCGAAGGAAATGCAGCTGCTGGTGCGCGAGCAGGTGGCGCGCACCAACGTTTGCCTTTTCTGCATGGACATCGGCCGGGCGTTCACGATCAAGGCTTCGATGAATCAGGCGAAATTCGATGCGTTGGAGGAATACAACACGAGCCCGCTTTTTAGCGAAGCGGAACGCGCGGCGCTGGATTACGTGACGCAATTGACGCGCGACAAAAAAGTCGATCCGGAAACGTTCGCGCGTTTGTCGGCGAATTATTCCGAGCGCGCCATCTGCGAGATCGTGTGGCTGATTTCCAGCGAGCATTTCTACAACATCACCAACATCGGATTGAATATTCATTCCGATATGCTCTGCGATATCGCCAAACGGAAGTAGAATCGTCGCACGCGGAATCCGCGCCGCGAATTAGATCGTGAGTTTTCCGCGGCGCGGAGCGCGAAACGGAGGGCCTACATGGCTAAATACTTGTTGGAAGTATCGTACAGCGTGGATGGGGCCAAAGGTCTTTTGAAGGACGGCGGCACGAAACGCAAGCAAGTTGTGGAAGCGGCGATTGCCGCGGGCGGCGGAAAGCTCGAGGCCTTTTATTTCGCGTTTGGAAAGAACGACGCTTATCTGATTGTCGATGTGAAGGACCACGCCAGCGTCGCCGGAGTGAATCTTGTGGTGCAGGCCAGTGGCGCGGCTACCGTGCACACCACGGTGCTGCTCACGCCGGAAGAAATCGATCAGGCGTCGAAAAAGAACAGCACATACACGCCGCCGGGACGATGACGATCGGAACGTTGAAGATTAGTTCCCTGCTGAGCGATCGCTAAAAGCGTCGCGACGCGCAGCTAGCTCAGGCGGCCGACGGGCGGCGCCGGCTGCTTCAGCAACTGCTCTTTGCGGTAGATCAGCGAGGTGATGTCGTACGTGGCAAGCTCAAAGCCGTGGCCGTGCGTGATGGCGTCGGTGGGGCAGGCTTCCACGCAGTAGCCGCAGAAAATGCAGCGCGAGTAATCGATGTTGTATACCGAAGCGTAGCGATCGCCGGCGGAGATGCGCTTATCGGCGGTGTTCTCCGCGGCTTCGATGTAGATGCATCGCGCGGGGCAGGCTGCGGCGCACAGAAAGCAGCCGACGCATTTTTCCAAGCCGTCTTCGTCGCGATGCAGCACGTGAATGCCGCGATAGCGCGCGTGAAAATGAACCGGCTCTTCGGGATAATTTTCGGTGACCGTCTTGCGAAATAAATTGCGCAGCGTGACGCTGAAGCCCTTTGCGAGGGCGCCAATCGATTCGCCTACGTATCCAATTATGGACGACATCGCATTCAGTTTAGCAGCAGGCGGAACACGGCGCAAATCGCGGAAGTGTCGGGAGTCTTAGAAGTTGGCGGCACGCGACGGCGACAGGCGGAATTCGCGCGACGCTCAAGATTTTGAGGAATAACTTTGTGACGGAGAGAGTCCTTCCACGGGAGCTGGCCCCGCGGTTGGCGTCTGCACGGCAGCGAAGGATTTCCCGGTGATCGCCGCGACGATCACTTTGCCGTGGAAGCGGCCGTTCTCGATGAAAATTTCGCTGGTGTTGTTGCCGCCGATCACCACGCCAGCCAAATAAATTCCGGGAACGTTGCTTTCAAGCGTGGCGGGATTGAGCACGGGCTTGTTGGTCGCGGCGTCGAGCTGCACGCCGAGGCTGCGCAGGAACGCGAAATCGGGATGATAACCGGTGAGCGCGAAAACCTGGTCGGCCGGAAGCGATTGCTCGCCGTCGGAGTTCGCGACGCGCACGCTTCCCTCTTCAAATCGCACGACGTGCGTATTGAACAGCGCGCGAACCTGGCCGGCCTTGATGCGATTTTCGATGTCGGGGCGCACCCAATATTTGATGGTTAAGCCCAGATCGGCCTGGCGATGCACCAGCGTGACGCGCGCACCGGCGCGGTACAGATCGAGCGCGGCTTCGGCCGCGGAATTCTTGCCGCCGACCACCACTACGTTGCGGCGCCAGAACTCGTGCGGATCGGTGTAATAGTGCGCGACGCTCGGCAGATCTTCGCCGGGCACTTGCATCATGTTGGGGAGATCGTAGTAGCCGGTGGCCACGACGATTTTCGCGCCGTGAAACTCGTGGCGCTCGCCGTCGGCGTCGCGCGTTTCGATTTCAAAGGCGCCATCGCCGCCCGATACGCGCACGACGCGTTGCCACAGCCGGAGCTCCAGTTGATAGTGCTCGGCGCACTTGCGATAATACTTTAGAGCTTCGACGCGAGTTGGTTTTTCCGACGGACTGGTGAGCGGAAGATCGCCGATCTCAAGAAGTTCCGGCGTCGTAAAAAACACCATATTCGCCGGGTAATGGTAGATCGAGTTGCACAAGCTGCCCTTGTCGATCACCAGGGGTCGCAGCCCGGCGCGCACCGCTTCAATCGCAGTGGCCAGGCCGGTGGGACCGGCGCCGATGCAGATTAGGTCGTAATGTTCTTGCGCGGAAGTCGCATTGGCGGAATTGGCGTTCACCAAATAAGTTTGCACTGCGGCGCGGATGTTTGCAACCAGGCGGGGATCCGCAAGACTGCACGTGATTCACAGAGGCGTAACACTGGCGTAACGCGGCCTTCACTAAAGCGCACGATGCTCTCCCGATGGCTATAGACAGAATGCCGAATACGGAAACGCTGCGAACGGCGACGCGCGCTTCGCGCCGCAAAAGCAGCGGCCCGGGCGGATTCGCGGAAGCGCGCCGCAAATATCCGGGCGCGCTGATCGTGGTGGAAGGCATTGACGGCTCCGGAAAAAGCACGCAGCTTTATTTGCTGAAGCGCTGGCTCGAGATCGGCGGCTACCGCATTCACTTCACGGAGTGGAACTCTTCCCCGCTGGTGAAATCGACAACCAAGCGCGGCAAGCAGCGCCGGCTGCTGACTCCCACAACTTTTTCTTTGTTGCACGCGGCCGATTTCGCGGATCGCTGCGAACGGCAGATTTTGCCGCTGCTCCACGGCGGTTATCTGGTGCTCGCGGATCGCTACGTGTATACGGCGTTCGCGCGCGATGTGGCGCGGGGCTGCTCGCCGGTGTGGTTGCGGAATTTGTATCGGTTCGCGCCCGTGCCGGATATCACTTTTTATTTTCGCGCGCCGCTGGATGTCGCGGTAGACCGCATCATTGCCGGCAGACCTCGATTGAAATTTTACGAAGCGGGCATGGATCTGAATCTTTCGCTCGATCGCGCGGAAAGTTTCAGGATGTTTCAGGCGCGCATCCAGGAGCAGTACGATTCGATGGTGGAGTCGGACAACTTCATCGTGATGGATGGCACGATGACGGTAAATCGTTTGCAGAAACAAATGCGCGAATTGGTGCAGCAGCGCGTGGACCTTGGGCGGTTTGCTCCGAAGCGGCAAGCGGAGGCCCCGGTATGACTCGGCAGTTGGAGCGAAAACGATGAAGCGGACCGCTTCTCACCATGCGGGCCGTGGCGGCGCGAAGCGCGCGAAAAAAACGGCGCCTTCCGCGGCGGCCAACGGCGTTGCGGCACTCGCGGCGCATTTCCACGGAATTCCGCTGCCGGGCGTGAAGTCGGAAGAGCTGGGCGGCTCGCTGATCGTGGTGGAAGGCACGGACGGTTCGGGACGCTCGACGCAGATCTCGCTGCTCACGGAGTGGCTGGAATCCGAAGGCTTCGCCGTGCAAACGATGGGGCTGCGGCGATCGTTTCTGGTGGCGAAGGACATTGACACGCTGCTGGAAGAAAACGCGATCACGCGCATGACGCTCACCCTGATGTACGCGACGGATTTTTTCGATCAGCTCGAGCATCGCATTCTGCCGGCGCTGCATTCCGATTTTATCGTGCTGGCCGATCGATATTTCTACACCCTGATCGCGCGCGCGGCTGTGCGCGGAATCGAGCGCGGCTATCTGCATGGTTTGTACGCGATGGCGCTTCGGCCGGATTTAACGTTTTGGCTGGACGTGAGTCCGGAGGCGGCATTCGAGCGGGAGTTCCGCAAATCGCACGCGATCAGTTATTGGGAATCCGGGCGCGACATGTCGCTTTCAAACGACCTATTCCAATCGTTCATTCGCTACCAGGCTCGCGTGCGCAAAGAATTCCGCGGATTTTCCACGCGGCACAGTTTCGTCGAAGTGAACGGCGAAAACAGCATCCCCGTTGTGAACCAGCAACTCCGCAAACGCATCGCGCAGCACCTGGGAGTTTCCCGCACGCGCTATACGCCCTCGGCGGCGTTGGCCCACCTGTGGCGCTGAGACTCGTCGACTCGCTGCGCATCGCGGCCGTGGACGCGGGATCAAACGCGATCCGCCTGATCGTGGCTGAAGCGTATGGCGCCGGCCAGTGGGAGACAATCGAAACTCTGCGCCTGCCCATTCGGCTGGGACATCACGCATTTTCCGGCGGGCGATTGAATCGGAAGACGCTGTCCGATGCCGTGGCGGGATTCGGTGAATTTCAAAATCACATGGAACACAGCGGCGTTGTGGCGTATCGCGCTGTGGCCACCAGCGCGGCGCGCGAGGCGCGGAATCGCGAGCGGTTGCTCGATCTTGTGCGCCGCCGCGCGGGACTCGAGCTCGAAATTATTTCCGGAGACGAAGAGGCGCGGCTGGTTCGCGTAGCGGTGGCGCGCGCATTTTCAGGATACGCGACGCCGCGCGTGATTTTGGATTTCGGCGGCGGAAGTCTGGAGATCAACTGGATGCGCGGCGCGCAAGTGGAGCGCGTGGCCACGCTGCCGCTGGGCGCGGTGCGACTGATGGAAGCGTATCGCGCCGGCGGCGCAATTCCGGAAGAGCGCGCCGCGGAAATTGTGCGGCACGTCGAGCACGTGCTGGCGAGCGCGCTCGGCGATCGGCGGCCTCGCGC
>JBAQYV010000170.1:0-4168 GCA_049790315.1 Candidatus Acidiferrales bacterium
CACGCACGCGGCTGCACGCTCGGAACACAACGCTCGCGCGCCCTTCCGCAAAATTCGGGATCGCGGCCTCGGCTCGGACCGCACGCCTTAAATTGTCTGATTATTTATTCCCGAATGCCGCCGCGCACGCTCGCCGCTGTCACTAATTTGTGATCGA
This sequence comes from Candidatus Acidiferrales bacterium, assembly GCA_049790315.1. Taxonomy (GTDB): domain Bacteria; phylum Acidobacteriota; class Terriglobia; order Acidiferrales; family UBA7541; genus DASPOJ01. Next base: position 158 of record JBAQYV010000170.1, read on the forward strand.
CGTAGCTATACGGCGGCACTCGCTGGCCGTTGAGCAACGCGAGGCCCAGCTGAATCAGCCGCGGTCCGTACGTGTGCGCCTCATGCGAAACCGATCCAATGAAAGGACTCCCCGGTACGCTCATAGCTTCTACAGCTTCCGGAATGGATTCCTGTCCCACGATCGCGACGTGCTTCTCGCGCTTCAACTCCTGCACCGCGTGCAAAGCTCCTAACGCACTCGTATCGGTCGCGGCCACGATTAGAATGCGCTGCTCTTTCGTATGGCGATTGAGGAAGTCCAGCACGACCCTGTAACTTTTTTCGCGCAGTCCCCGGCCATCCAACCTCAAGAAATTCTGAGGCTCGATTTCCGGAAGCACCGAGCGAACCCCTTCAAACGCGCCCGTAATCCGGCTTTGCACCAATGGGCCGGCCTCCTCCACGTCCAAACCCATCACCAGCGGGGGCTTGCCGTCCCATACTTTTGAAGCGTGCTTCGCGACGAACGCGCCGGCTTCAAACCCGACGCGGTAGTTATTCACTCCAAAGAAGATCGCGTGCGGATGCGGAATGTCGACGGCAATGAACGGAATCCCGGCGCCGTCAAACCGATCCGCAATGATCGGCGCGCAGTGCTGATCGATTTGGAATTCGATCACGACGTCTACGCGCTGGCAGACGAATTCATCGGCGTTGTGAAGTGCCGCCGAACCGCTGTATCGATTATCCAGCACCACCAGATCGACGCCGGCCGAAGCGGCCGCCGCCTTAAGGCTATCGGTCACCGCGTTTGAGAAAGGCAGCTCACCGGATTGGCTTCCGAATCCAAATCTTGCTTTCTTCAGGCGCGCCACCATGCGATAGAGCCCATCGTCCGACTGCGCCAAATATCCCCGATGAACGAACGTTTTGAGGATCCGGTAGACCGTCGTTTTGGAAATATTCGTTTGCTGGTAGATGGATTCCAGCGAAAGCGGCTGCCCGCCCTTCTGCAAAAGGTCCAGAACGTCGAGCGCCTTCGACAGCACCGGTATCAGATACAGCCGCTTTAGGCCCGTCTTCCGCAAACCCGGCACCTCACGACAAAAATTTCAGAATCGAACGCGGGCATTACCAAGTGTCGCCAACAGTTGCGCCTGTGATGCTTCGGCTCGTGTGGCTCAAATTGAATCTGTCTGTCCTCCACGCTCCGCAGGCCAAAAAAAGAAGAAAGTGAGCTCTTTTCAACACTCGGCCCGACCACCGTCAGCGGACGCATTGCCAGAGGCCCAGACATTAGGAGGACCAACCCATTCCCGAGATTTCCCGGGCGAAACCCGTCCTGGCGGAAATCGCGAGCGTTGCTGATGAGTAACGCTCCGCGACTTTTCCTGGTTCGCCGATTCAGGACGGCGCATTATCGACCATTTCCGGCGGGAAATCCAGCATTTCAATAGGCAATCTGCATCACTATTGACAATTGACTCCTCCAGGATTATTGTCCCCGTGGTTCCAGCGTGACGCTTGGCCGCCGCCCCGGCTGCTTCCGCCGCACCCGATGAGACCGGTTCGCGCGGCGCCCTATCTGTTGACTGCGGTAGGATGGCCCTCGCAGCGCTCGCCGCATCTTTGCACTCTGATCGGTTGTCGCTGATTGATTCCACCTTGGACACTCTCGACCACCGCCGAATCGCCAAACTTCTTCAACTCGCCTTAATCGCTTGTGCGATTCTGTTATTGCAATGCGCTGCCTCCGCAAACACTTTGATCCAACGCACCCAAACCCCGCAATTCTCAGGCCCTACCATTCGTGCGGCGCATCTTCAATGCCAATACTTGAATAACCCGCTCGGTATTGATGCCACGCATCCGCTATTGAGCTGGGAGTTGCAAACCCTGAGCCAGGATCCCAGCGCCGGCCGCGGTTTGCGCCAAACGTCCTACCGCATATTGGTCGCGTCATCTCCCTCCGTACTCGCCGAAGCTGTTGGCGATTTGTGGGACACCGGGAAGACGCTATCCAGCCGCACCATACAAATCGAATATTCCGGCAAGGAACTGAAATCGAATCAAATCTACTATTGGAAACTGCGCGTTTGGGATCAGAACGGAATCGCATCGGACTGGAGCGAGTCCGCACATTGGCAAATGGGTTTGCTCGAACCCGGCGATTGGAAAGCAAAATGGATCGCGGCCCAGCCTGACATCGACCCCGCCAATTCGGCTGCGACGCAAGCCACCAATCAGCCCGCGCCCCGGCCTCTTCCTATTTTTCGGCATGCATTCGGCCTCGCCAAGCCCGTCGCGCAAGCAATCGTATACGTCAGCGGGTTGGGACAATACGAATTGCGAATGAACGGGGCCAAAGTAAGCGACGATGTTCTAACGCCCGGCTGGACCAACTATCGCAAGACCGTGCTCTGCAATGTGTATGACGTAACAAGCATGATCAAATCGGGCGAAAATGCCGTGGGCATCATGTTGGGCAACGGAATGTATAACGTGCCTCGCACTCCAGGCCGTTATGTGAAATTCGTGGGCTCGTTCGGCCAGCCCAAGCTCATTTTCCAGATGCAAATTCGCTACTCTGATGGCACGGAAGCCATCATCACGAGCGATTCGACGTGGAAAACTTCTCCTGGGCCGATCACCTTTTCATCCGAATACGGCGGCGAAGATTACGACGCGAGATTGGAACAAGCCGGTTGGGATGAACCGGGCTTCAACGATGCCGCCTGGACTGCGGCAATCGAAGTGAACGGTCCCGGCGGACAATTGTCCACTCAACTTATTCCCCCCATCAAGGTAATGCACATCTATCCAGTCGTGAAGCGGACCGTCGTCGCGCCCGGCATCTTGGTTTACGACCTGGGACAAAATTTCTCGGGCTGGCCACAAATCAAAGTCTCTGGCCACGCTGGCGACACACTGAAATTAGTTCCCGGTGAACTGCTGGACGCATCTGGCCTCGTAACCCAGCGCAGTTCCGGTGGCCCGTCGTATTTTGTCTACACGCTCAAAGGCTCCGGCGAAGAAACCTGGCATCCGCGCTTCAGCTATTACGGATTCCGCTACGTCCAGGTCGAAGGCGCCACGCTGGCATCGGCCGCCGGCGATGGTAAGCCCGTCGTGCTCTCGCTTGAAGGACAGTTCGTGCATTCTTCGGCGGAAGTCACCGGCGATTTTTCCAGCTCCGACGGCCTGCTCGATCGCATTCACGGATTAATCGACGCGGCAATGCGCAGCAATATGCAAAGCGTCCTTACCGATTGCCCTCACCGTGAAAAGTTGGGATGGCTCGAGGAATCGCAATTACTGGGATCGGCGTTGATGTATAACTTCGATCTCTCCGGGTTATATAGAAAAATCGCCGGCGATATTCGCGACACGCAACTTCCCGATGGACTCGTCCCCGATACCGCGCCCGAATACGTCGTGTTCCCGGGAGGATTTCGCGATTCGCCCGAATGGGGCAGCGCCGCCATCCTTGATCCATGGCTCGAGTACCGGTTCTACGGAGACCGCGCCCTGCTTGCCGAGCAGTACGACGTCATGCGCAAATACGCGGACTATCTCACCACTCGCGCCGACGGCCACATCATCTCGTATGGTTTGGGCGATTGGTACGACGTTGGCCCGGGCCCGCTCGGAGAATCGCAATTGACGAGTCGCGGCGTAACGGCCACGGCCATTTATTATCTCGATCTCACCGTGCTCCAGAAAGTTTCCCTGTTGCTTGGCAAGCCGGACGATGCGCAAAAATACCAGAAGCTCGCTCGTGCCGTCCGCGCCGCCTTCAATGCCAAAATGCTCAATAAGAAAACAAATGAGTACGACACGGGCAGCCAGACAGCCAACGCCATGCCGCTAGCCGTGGATTTAGTGCCCGACAATCGCCGCGAAGCGGTGCTGAACAATCTCGTGCAGGACATCAGGAATCACAACAATCATGTCACCGCCGGCGATGTTGGATTTCATTTCGTCGTCGAGGCGCTCGAAGACGGCGGTCGCTCGGACGTTCTCTATGACATGCTCTCCCGCACCGATTCTC
>JBAQYV010000171.1:0-1659 GCA_049790315.1 Candidatus Acidiferrales bacterium
GCGTCGGACTGCGCGAGCGCCACTCGCGGAGTTGAAAATATGAACGCGCAGCAGAGCGAGATCAGTGCAAGTAGGGAATTGCGGATCAAAAGTTTTGTCGTGAGCATAGGAAATTATTCCTGGCGAACCTCGCAGGGACGATATCACACGTTTAGAGACTAGCCGCGTGGGGAAGGTTGTCTTCGCGATACATGGTCCGGCGAGCAGGCCGCTACGCCGCCCACGATTCACAACGATTTAGCCGGTTTAATAATGAAGGAAGCGTCCGGCCGCAACGAAGCCAGCCAAGACGAAAAGAATGAAAAGTATTCCGGCCTGTTCTTGCCGGCGCAGACGATAGATGGCGGCTAAAACGGCGATGATCGCAAAACCCAATGCCGACAATGGCGTTAGCCAGGGAAGGATTTCGACGGCGCGGGGCACGATGACGCCGGCGGCTCCGGCAAGCTCGCAGATTCCGATGAAAGTCACGAGTTGTTTCGAGAGCCCCAAGCCGCGATTCGGCGAACGACGCTCGGCGTCGGCCTTGTATTTCTCGAATGCGAAAACTTTAATGAATCCCGCCATCAAAAACGCAGCGCACAAAAGCCCTTGAGCGATCCATAGCGAGAAATTCATGAGACTCATGGCGTGTCGGCTCCCGGAAGTGTCCGCGCAAGTGCTGGATCTACGGCTTCCATTGGATGCTCGATTACACAATGTTGTGCCGGAGGTATTGCGGATTCGGCGGATTTCTTGACGGACAGCCAGGCGCGCTAGACGGGCGAGACAATCCTTCTGAGCGGATTTCGCGCCCACAAATGATAGAATCCCGAAGACTCAGGGACTTCTCGGAACTGGAGCCCGGCCTCAATGGCGCACGACGTTTTCATCAGTCACTCCGCAAAAAACAAAACGATTGCAGATGCCGTTTGCGCGATGCTTGAAGGAGAAGGCATTCGCTGCTGGATTGCTCCGCGCGATGTGACGCCCGGCATGGAATGGGGCGAATGCATCATCGACGCGATCGAACAGGCACGCGTGATGGTTTTGATTTTCACCGCGGAGGCGAATTCATCGCCGCAGATTCGGCGCGAAATCGAGCGTGCCGCGAATCGCGGCGTGGCGATTCTGCCGTTGCGAGTGGAGGACGTGGCGCCGGGAAAGGCGCTGGAATATTTCATCGGGAATGTTCATTGGCTCGATGCGCTGACGCCGCCGCTTGAGACACACCTGGCAAGTCTTGCGGCGACGATTAAGACATTGCTTTCGCGAATGGAGCCGCGCGATGCGGCGGCGGGGGCTGCCCCGGAAACTCCGCGAAAGCCGGCATCGCCGGCGCCCGCGCCGGCGGTAATGGCGGCGAAATCCGCGGCGCGACCGGCGTGGACGCTTCCCGCGATCGGCGGCGTGGGCGTTCTGGTTATTTTACTGGCGGCGTGGTTTTTCTTCGGGAGAAAGAGCGGCACACAGACACCGGCGGGCGCGGCGGTAGGAACCGCGGGCGCTGCGACAGCGGCGGCGCCAGCGGGCGGAACTCCGGGCGCGATACTGGAATCATCCGACGGCGAGCACTGGACGGCGCAAAACACTGGCACGCCGGACGTGCTCGAGGCGATCTTCGCGTCAAGCGACGGGACGCGGCTATGGGTCGTCGCGAAGAATGGCGCAATACTGGAG
>JBAQYV010000172.1:0-4091 GCA_049790315.1 Candidatus Acidiferrales bacterium
GGCCGCGAGCGGCGGCGGCGCGGCGCGTGGCCTCGTGCATCACCAGAAAACGCTGCCAGCGATCGCGCGGCGTGCCGGCGCGCGGATCGTGCAGCAAATATGTTTCGGCGGTCAGGCGCAGCAGCACGGCCACGGCTGGCGCGCCGGAATCATCTTCGAGTACTAATTTTGAAATGAACAGCGGACTCGATAAATCCGGGAACGGATAACCGAAGCCTTGCGCGGCGTGCAGTCGGCGCAACGCGTCGAGGTCGCCGTTCGAGTATTCGCGTATCAGCATCGGGCGCGGCGCGAATGATTTTGCATCGTGTAGCGGAGGCCTCCGCCACGGCGGACAGGTTTAGGCCTCCAGCCATTCTGCACAAAAGCCAGATGGAGGCCTGAAGGCCTCCGCTACATAGAACCAAGATCAAAGTCCGAGGCGCTAATTCACGCCGCGAACGATTGCCCAGGGATCGGGCATCAGGCTGGGGATGAAGCGCTGCATTTTGAACCACGCGCCGGCGGTGTTCGTGCCGAACTGAAAGGCGACGCGTTCGGCCAGCACATTGATTGGCAACTCCAAATCTTTTGGCGATGGCGACACTAGCGTCAACGCGGGCAGCGGCGTCGGGAAAGCTTCGTTGTCGGCGAAGGCGGAAAGATTGATCGCGCCATTCCCTTCCGCGTAGAGCGTGAGATACGAAAACAGTTTGCGATGCGAGCGCACGTTGTATTGCTGCTCGAGATCGTGGCTCAGAAAGAAAAATGTGGTGTAGTAGGCGTTGATTGCGGCGCCGTCGTCGGAGAATTGCGTGTCGAGCAGCTCGTAAATCTTCCCATTCCCTGCCGCATTGCCCAGAAATAATTGCGCGGTGCCGTCGGGGCGCTCAGCCAACGTGGCGCAATTCGCCACGATGTTCCACGGGCACCAGCGGCGCGAGCGGCCCGCGGAAAACAATTTTCCGCTGATCGTCGAGGAATGGTACGGACCGAGCGACGCGATTTCGCTGGCCGAAAAACAACTGCGGTAATCGAGCATCAGCACGATCGAAGGCGTCGTCGCCGCGCCCAGCGGCACTCCGCACAGAATGCGGCGATTGCGCGTATCCACCCGAACCCACAGCGTGTGGCCCGCGGCCCAATTGATTTGATCCCACAGCGGCTGAATTTCCTGCGAGATTTTCACCGGCTCGCCGCCATCATATATATACAGGCCCTGGCGCGCGGCGATCACAGCCCAATCTTCGCCGATGTCCACGCCCTGCACGGACGGCGTGCCGATGGTGCGCGAAATTTCCGTGACGGTCCACGAGGCCGGCTCATTCACGCCATCGTCTTGCGTGGAATAGAGGCCGTGATCCTTCGCGAAATATAAAATGCCGCGCAGCTCAAACGCGGCGCGCACGGCCTGGCCATCGCCATCCGCGATTTCAAGCATGCCGGTAACGCCATCGTAACTTTCGGGATTTCCCGCGCCGGACGCGCGCACGACGCTCGTGTTGTACGGCTCGGCGGTGGGGAAGATCTCGATGTTGTCCACCGAAAATCCCGCGTCGAAACTCGGCGTGCCATCGGCGTACACGCGCAGCAGCAAATCCGGCGGCACGGTGAGCAGCGCGGCGGTGAGCGGCGCGATAAATTCCTGCCACGCAGCGCCGGCCGTGGCTTGCGCGGCGGTCACTTGAATGCCGGTGGTGTTCAGTCCTGTTGACGCGCTGTAAAGATGAATGTGCAGCGTGCCTTGCGTCGGCGCATTCACGGCGCGCACGCGAGCGCGCACGGAATACGCCGTTTGATTCGCGATGCGCGGCACGCCGAGCGAATCGACGACAGCGCTTTGCGTGATCAGGCCGCGCGTGGCGGTGGCGCCATCGCCCAAAATATCAAACGCGCCGCCCCACACGCCGTTATCGCGCTGACCGCCGGCGTAAAACGTGGCGTCGGGCGTCCAGCCGAGCGGCACTCCGCTGGCGGAATCGAAGCCGCCATCGAACGATAAATTCTGCCAGTTCGGCAATTTGTTGCGCTCGCCCCACCAGAACATGCGATCCGCGTAGCCGATCGCGCCGGCGCATTCGCCGAGCTCGACCAGATTGAAAAGCGGATCGGCGAGCGTGCCAGCCAGAACATCGGAATCGGAAAAATCCACGAACCACGTCGTAGTGGACGTGTCATCGATTTGCATTTGCGGCGAGCCTTCGTCGCCGGTGGTGTAATAAAACGACGCTCCGCCCGCCGCGGTGAACATCAAAATGCGCGCCACGATATTTGAGAGCTGCAGCGGAAGCGGAATGCCGGTGACCTGCGCGCGGCAATTCCCTATCGACGTCCAACTGATTGACGGCGATGGCTGCGTGATATAGCCCTGTCGCGCCAGGAACGCGACGGACACCTGGTGCACGCCCGGCGCGATTGAGCCCAGCGGATTCGCCGTGCCCGCGAAACCGGATTCGTTCACGCCGGCCTGCGCGAAGGTGAATTGCGTGGAGTTCGGGATCGACGCGACGGCGAATGTGCCGTTCAGGTCCGAGGGCGCGCCCGCGCTGCCGCTTGCGCCGGCTTCATCGTCGCCAATTTGCACCCAGGTGAAAATCGTGTTCGTGGAATCGACTGTGGCAACGGTATATGCGCCGTTGAAATCGGTGGTGCCGCCGGTGACGCCCGCGATTTGAATTTGCGCGCCGACTGCGATCGCAAGCGCTGACGCCGTGTTCGCGGTGACGATTTCGCTCGAGCGCTCGATGGCGGTGAGCGCGACTGGCGCGGCAGTGGTCACGTTGGAAATCACGGCTTGATCTTGCGTATCGAGATTGTGCGCGGTAGCTGTGGTGACGGTGACGACGTTCGCCGCGCGCGCGATTGTGGAAATATTCGCGATCACGTCGGCGACGGCAGCCGGTCCTGCGCCCGGGCCGACTTGGCTGACGCGATCGAAATTCGTACCGTCATATTGGCGGGGCACATCGAGGCCGAATTGGCCGTCGCCGAATGCGATATATTCGCGGCCGAAAAGCGTGGTGGACGCGGCGCGCGCGCCGGCCACGATTCCCGACGCGATTTCCGTGAGAGTGCCGGGCGAAGAAGAAAGCTCGCCCCACAGCACGCCGCTGGAATCGAGCGCGAGCAACGTCTGCGCAAGATTCGGCTGGATAAACGTCTTCAGATAATTCACCGTGGGATTTCCGGCGATCGGCGCGAACACCGATTGCAAGCCGGGCCGCGTGAGCACCGCGCCATTCAAGAACGCGACGTCCTGGCAATCGGGCGAGCAGCCGAACGGCAAATCCGGCGCGGCCATATCGGTGACCAGGCCGCCGAAGAGATCCAGCGGCACATCGGTTGTGCCTACGACGCTCATGATGATTTGTCCTGAAGTTTGTGAATTGTGTAGCGGAGGCCTTCAGGCCTCCATCTGGCTGTTGTGCGGGGAAAACTGGAGGCCTCCGCCGCAGCGGACAGGTTCCGGCCTCCGCTACATGAACCACGCTTCGCCGCGCGCGTCGCGCCCTACAGCAATTTCCGGAACGCGGCCTCGAACTGAATGTTCGTGTCGCCGGAGATGCGCGCCGGATATGTGCCGGCGGCGAGCTCGGTGGCGGACGCGGTGCTGATTTTTATTTTGCCGTTGCTCAGCGCGGAGCCGGGAATCCACGCGAAGAGGTCGGCTGTCGTGCCGCCGACCCACAACTGCACGGGCGTCTGGCTCGCGCCGATTTGCGCGGCGACCGTCGTGAAGTCGAGTGTGTCGCCACCGGTCGCATAGCTGCCCGACGGCGTGAGCGTGCCGAAAACGTAGATGTTGCCCGTGCCCGTGTCCACATCGGTGATCGTGATTGCGAGTGCCATGATTGCTCCTTTCAGATGTGCCGCGATGCCAAATCGAATGTGGGTCTGCGGTCGGGTTGCGCAGCGGCGGCCTCCGCCACGGCGGACAGGTTCAGGCCGCCATGTCTAGCGCGAAGATAATGGCGATGGCGACCTAAAGTGTAAGTTGCCACGACATGGTTTACAGGGGTTGCCGGGACATCCTTTACACTTTTGGATCTCCGTTCGCGCTTCGTTCTTCCGCGGAGGGTGCGCAGGGAGCCCGCAGGGCGACCGGAGCGCCC
>JBAQYV010000173.1:0-12291 GCA_049790315.1 Candidatus Acidiferrales bacterium
ACGGAAAAACCAAAGGCTGGAGGCCTGAAGGCCTCCGCTACATAAGGCAACACGATGCGGCTGCATGGTTTTGGTAGCGTCGCCATCTTGGCGCGGCTTTGAGACGCTGCCGGCCGGAAGCCGGCGCTACGCAAAAACCAAAGACTGGAGGCCTGAAGGCCTCCGCTACATAAGCTCGGCGTGCCGCGTTGTTCTTTAGCGCGAGCGATCCGCGTGCGTCTCTGGCGGTTGAGCGCGATCCCTTGCGGGATCGTCGGGGCCGCCGCGGTTCTCGTTGTCGTTTTGCGCGCGATCGTTATCCCGCGCGCGATTGTCATCGCGATCGTGGACGTCGTCATGCGCCGGACCGTCATCGCGCCCGTGGCCGCCGTCGCGACGATCGCTCTTTTCATCGCGATAGTAATCGTCGTCCGGGCTGGGCGGCAGTGGCGATTGCTTCAAGTAAGCCGCGACGCCGATGATGCCGCTCATGGTAGAGCTGACCATCGCGATGGCGAGCGTGGCGTGAAGTCCGGATTGCAAATTGAAGTGCGATGGATCGATGCCAACCGCGGCGAATCCCGTGATGGTTCCGTTGGCCGCGCCGGCGATGGCTGCGGCGACGATGCCCTTCAGCCACGCTTCCCATTTTGCTAGCGACATAATGGTTTCGTTGACATTTAGCGACGCGCAATAAATCGGCTTTCGCTCAGGGCTTTCGCCGTTCGTTGCGTTGTGTCGCTCCTACGGGGCTCAAACACTTGAGAGGAAAAATAAAAATGGCGTCCGCACCCAGGCTTACGCACCGGGCTAAAATATGCCGCCCGCTACGGGCTGGTTCCTGGCGCGTGTTTGCGCGGCGTCATCGCGTAGCGTTGTCGCGCGAGAAGTTGTCTGGGGCCGCGACGGGCGCGCTGGTGCGCGCGGCGCCAGTGTTGTATCGCGGATTTTCTCGCGCCAATTCCCGCGCTTGGCGCTTTTGCGCGATTCGCTCGTCGTACTTGCGCCAGTGCGTGCGGTTCGCGGCGATCATGCGCCGAACGAGAATCGTCTGTGCCATGGCGGCGAAGCGCGCGAAGGGGTCGTCCGCCGCAATGGGTTCGCTCTTCCACGCGGCGACATGGGCGACACCATCGCGGACCTTCACGCCGGCAGGGCGACCTCCCGATGCGACGCGATCGCTCATCTCGTCAAATTCCAGGTAGCCGCGAAATAATCGATCAGCATTTGCGCGGCGCCGCTCGAGTTGTCGGTGACCTCGAAGGCCGCGTTCATCAGCTTACTGGGAATTGTGGCCGACGATCCGGAGCACACTTGCGTGCCGTTAATGAAAAATACAGGAGTCGTCGTGGCATCGAACGCGATGGAAAGAACATTGAAAGTATTTTCAGCGGCGGTCACGCCGGAACTAGTGGATACAGGAGTGCCTGACGTGTTCACGACGCAATTCCAGTTCTGCGCCGTCGTGCCGTTGTTCACGGCCTCGAAATAGACGGCGGAGTTCGGCGTCTGGTTATTCATCGACGTGTTGTCAAACATTCCGAATCGCGTGGTGCCGTTGGGGAACGCAATTCCGGATGGGCCGGCCATCACGTCGGCGAAGATCGTGTAGCTGTTGAGCGTCGGATTGATTTCCGGGCTGTTCTGCGTTCCGAGAATGTAATACTCCCAATCGGCGCCGCCGGAGCTTCCGCCGGAAGAAAGCTCCACGATGCCCGGATGATTCGTGAATTGCTGCGCGGTTCCCGTGGGTTGCGCGGTAACGCTTCCGCCGCCGCCGTTGGTGACGAATCCGAGCGACGACGTCGACGAGCTGGACATGAAATCGTCAAACACTGTGGCCGTGGCCGGAGCGAACGATGCGCCGGCCGGCGTGGAGCAATTCGCGTTTCCGCTCGCCGCGATTCCCGTGGCGAATTGCGAGCCGGGGCATTGCGCCGGCGTCGATGGCAGATCGGCCGTCACGGTGCACGAAGAACCGAGCGTGCACGTCTGACCATTCACCGTGGCGGCATTGTTGGTAACGGAAAGCGTGGAGCCGAATTGCGAGCGAGCGATCGAAATATTCGTTCCCGCGCTCCACGGCAGATCGCCGCAGGTGTCGTCCCAAACGCTGCCGGCGGGATCGAGCAGCAGCGCGCACGATTGCCCCTGAGCGATGACGAGAGTGCCGCTTCCCGTGGAACTAAAAGTGAACGAGCCCGCCGCTGTTACAGTGACGGCCGTGGCAGAACCCGAAGTAGTGTTCACGAGCTTCAGGTAGAAGCCGCTGTTTCCAAGCGTGGCCGGGGTGGGCAGCGCCGTGGCGACCGCAACCGATCCCTGATATTCAACGATCGAATCGCTGTACAGGATCGTATCGGTTGACGTCGTGCCCGTGACGGCGCGCGGTGTGAGCGAATTGAGCCAGCACGATGGCGCAACCGCGGCCGAGCCCGCCACGCTGTAGCCGCAAAAATATTCGCCGTTGGCCGAAGGCGGCGTGGGACCGCCGCTGATCGCCGCGCCCGAAGTTGCGTATTCGCCGAACGCGTACTGCGTGCCGGAATTCACCGTGCCTCCGCCCGCGGGCGTGGCGCAATTCGCGTTGCCGCTCGCGGCGATTCCGATTGCGAATTGCGAGCCCGAGCATTGCGAAGGCGTGGCCGCGAGCGCCGTCGCGGTGGCGGCGTTGCCGCTCGTGCTGGACGTGAGCGACGATGGGATCATCGCCGCGGTGAGTGAACCGAACGACGGCGCCGCGGAGCTGCCAGTAAAATTTCCGAACACGGTATTGGCCGAAACCGACGACAACGAAAACGAAATCGCCGGCGTGGTGGAAGCGTTGGCCACGGAGCAACCGAACAGCGGCGATAGCGCGCTACAACTCACGCTCGAAACGCTTCCGCCGCCGCTGCCGCCGCTTGCGAAAGGCGTCCAGGTGTTGGGCGCGGAGCAATATTTCGGCATCGCGCTGGTGAGGTTGAATTCGACGTTGCCTTCCACGCATGTGGCCGGATCCGTGTGATGCGCGATGAAACTGTACGCGTCGCCGAATCCCACCGTGCCCTGGGGCGCGGCGAAAAGACCGATCGGCTGCAACGCCGGCGCGTACGAGGCCGAATGCATCGATGCGTGCGTCGTCTGCGCCGCGGCTGGAATGGTCATCGCGGCGAACGCGAGCGCCGCGAACGCCCACGCGAAAAGTGTGCGCGTCTTCATCGGCTGAAGCTCCCGGTGATCGTCACGGCGTTTTGCAGCGAGACGAGTTTGAGCCGCACAAATTTCGCGGTGACAAATGGCGCGTCAACATGCGCGGAGAATCCAGCGTTCACCTGCACGATCGCACCGTCGTTTGTGGTGCCTTGATCGAGCGTGTAGTACGCCGAATCCTGATCGACGTTGGCGACTTGCACGTCGACTTCAAACGTGCCGGGATTTCCGCCGAATTGAATGTCGGTGGAAAATGGCGATCCGCCGCGGCTATCGCGCTCGCCAAGCGCGACTTGCTGGCTTGCCGTGCCGGCAGCGGGACTCTCGGCGCTCCAAACAGTTTGCGAATCGCCCGGCCAGATGGCGTACGGCGGCGAAATCGTGTTGTAAGCGGGCATGCGGCAGCCTCCTCGTTGCTGGTGCGATTAGTTTTTGTTTCAGATGTGATTCAGGGTTCGTGCGGAGCCAATTCGCATCGCCGGGCGCGAACGCGCCAGGATTTTGTAGCGGAGACCTGAAGGCCTCCGGCATTTGCGCGCAAAACCAAGATCGAGGCCTGAAGGCTTCCGCTACGTAAACCGAAGCATGCGCCGATGAAGCAATCGAAGCGCAATTCGCGCTTCGGTGGCGCTAATTCGGATTGCCGATTACAAGATAATCGAACGCGTCGGACGCGCCGGTGCAGGCCACGGCGAACGACGACGCGGATTTCGCGGTGAGGCTGGCGCCGCCGTGCGTAGTTTCGTCGAAAATCAAAATCACCGGCGTGTTTGAGTAGGCGCTTGCGAACGTGATCGTCTTCGCGCCGGACGCGCACGCGGACGTTCCCGCAAAATCGCTATTCGCCGCGGATTGATTCATGTGGCCGCCGTTGATGAAACCGGCTTGACCGCGTATGAAATCGCCGGCGGCGTCGACAACGTGCTGCGGATTCGCGGTGCCGAATCCGGTGTCGCCTTGCAGAATGTAGTGATTGCCCGTAGCCGAAAAGCGCACGACCGCCGCGTTTCCGGCCTCGGTATTCGTTCCGGGGAATCCGCCGGACGTAAGCGCCGCGCCCGTATCCACCATCGTCGCGCTGGAGCTCGCGACGTATCCCGTGATCGCGCCGACATTATTCGACGTGGCGCGATATGCGCGATAGCCCGTGGCGCCCGGGCTCGCCGAGCAAGTGATAGAGACTTCCGCGGCGCCACCGCCGCCGGAAACCGTTACAGGGATCACGTTCGACGGCCTCGATTGATAGGGCACGGCGGTCGAGGGCGTGTTCAATCCGTTGAGCGCTGTGACGTAGTAATCGTAATTTCCGTCCGGCAGAGAATGCCCGCTCAACGTGACGGTCGCGACGCAATTCTGCGGCCGAACGAGCGCAACCGCCACCGCGCCGCCCTGCTGATCGGCGTCGGCGGCCGGGTCCATGGCGGCGACGAGTTGATTCGAGTGAATTCCGTAATCGTTAAGCGTGGCATACGTGTTCAAACAGAAATTGTCCTGGAAGAGCGGAATCTGAGTTATGCCGCCATTCACGACGGTGAGTCCGCGAATGCAGGGCTGGCTGCCGCTTGAGCCGGCAGGCTGATTTCTGAGCGACGCTCCGATGAGCGTGCCGACGTTTCCGAAACTGCCGCCAATCACCGTGAGGCTATTGACCGGATTTTTGAATCCGACGAAATCCACGGTTGGCACATTGCCAACACAGTCGGAGGAAACTTGACTGTTGAGCACCACGCCGTAAATGGCCTGGTTCTGAGTGTCGAGGTCCAACAGAGACGCGGTGCAATTTTCCAGCAGCACGTTCTTGATATTGAAATTGCTCATTGCCGGGCCGGTGCTCGCCACCTCTCCCCCGAGGTAAATTCCGTTGTTGTACAGCGTGACTCCGTCGATCCATCCCAGATCTCCGCCCTGGCCGGAAGTGCCCTCGATCGCGATTGGATCGTCGTAACCGTTGCCGGTGAACGATCCATCCTTAATGGTCTCGGTGCAGCACTGATAAAACTTCAAGAGCGGCCCCTGTCCCGTGGGCCATTCCGTGGCCTGCACGTTCGTCAGATGCGCGGAGCCGCCCACGGCCTCATCGAAATAAGTGCCGTTCACAGAGCCGCCCTGAATGTTCAGAAGCGTCTCGCCGTGGCCAATGTTTGAAATCGTCGGCACGGCGCCGTCGTCAATGGACGCAAACACGCCGTTAGGACCGTTACCAAAAGAATCGCTTCCCGCGCCCGCCAGTCCCTCGAGAGTCCAGTTGGCTCCGAGCAGCGCGGTGTTGGCCACATATACGCCGCCGGTGATTTTCATCGTGCAGGATTGGCCGGCGCTCATCGTCAGCGCGCCCCACGCGTTGTAGGTGCCGTAGGGCACGTTGATCACGCCGCCCTGCACGTTCGCCGAGTACGGAGTTTCTCCGTTCACCGCTTCGCAGGCGTTGATCGCGTTCTGGATGGCGGACGTGTCGTCGTGGTCGACCGTGGCGCCGCTGACGGCCGTAGCCGCGGAGTTCGCCAGCGTGAGCGAAGTCGTGCCCGCTCCCGAGACGATGGTTGTTTCAAGCCACTGCGCGGTGGCCGCGGATGGAGGCGACGTTGGCACATTCTTCGGCCATGCCGAGGCGGCGCCCGCTCCGCGATCCAGCCACTCGATCGGCTGCGCGATCGCGCCGGAACTTTCGGACGCGGGCGAACCGCTCTGCGACCACGAGATCGCGAATACGCCGCCGCTGAAATTTACCGCCGTGATCGTCCACGTGCCGTTGTAATGCGTCGTGCCGGAGACGATCACCTGGCTTCCCACGATCGCGTGATTGCAAGTGGGACAGGATTGATTCACCGTGGCGATTGTAGTGCCGGACGAATTCGAGATGGCGGAGATGGCGTACGGTTGCGGCAGAGTCGCCGCGAACGTGTCCCACGCCGCGCCATCTTTATAGATCGCGTAGAATGCGGCGTTGGCGACCGGCGTGATTGAGCCTTGTACGTAGTTCGCGGCCGAAAGCGTCGCGTTTGCGTTCGTCACTGTCACGCTGGCCGAGGCCGAGCAGCCGCGCGCCGCGTCGCACGCGACCACTTTGTATGTGTGCGATGTCGAACCAGTTGTGCCGACGGGGACGGTGGCCACGCCCGTCGGCGTTGAAAGCGCGCTCGGCAAGCCAGCTCCGAGACACATCAATCCTTCGCCGTTCACAAAATCAATCGCTGCCCCCAAGTCCACGATAGCGCTGCCAACGGTGGTCGTACACGTTGTGGTCGCGTCCGAGCCCGACGCGCCCCACGCCGTGACGTCCCAGTAAGGAATGGGACCTTTGAACGAATTGTTGCCGGTCCAGGCGTTGTTCGCGGCGAGATTGCCGCCGCCTCCGCCGCCCGTGATCGGCACGCCGCCGACCGTCAGCGTGCCGGCCACGGAAACCGCTCCGCTGACCGCGAGATTTCCCGCGAGCGAAAGCGAGAACGCCGAAATGCCGCTCGTCGTGGTCACCGAGGTGAACGTCGGCGCCGAAGGATCGCTCGGAAGAATTACGTCGGGCAGCACGCGCGTCGTTACACTCGGGCCGTAAATTTCAATCGTGTATTTTCCCGGCGCCGCGTAGAAAAAATAATTGCCCAGCCCATCGGTAGCCAGCGGATTCGCCAGCGGCTGCGTCAGCGCCGAATCGGAATACAGCGACGCAAGCGGCGAGCATGGCGCCGTGGTCGCAGTCGCGGGCTCCGTGCAAATTGCCACGCTAACGCCCGCCATCGGCCGGCCCGTCGGCCCAAACACCACGTCGTCCTTGCGCGAGCCTTGCGCCGCGGCCGTGGCCGCCATCGCCACGACGCATAGCATCGCGCACAGCAGCGCCAATCCAATCGATTTCAGAAAGTTCATCGCTTTCAGAGTACTCATCATCGTGACCGATGCCTCCAGAGCAGAGTCGCGGCGCAATCGCAAAATAGTAGTCGAGTTACCGTCGGGCATATTCTAGTCCTGCGGGGCATACATCGAAGGCCTGGGTACGGATGATAAGAAATCTCAAAAGCCACGCTAACGACGCGACTTGGCGAAGGGCCGCGTAGCACAGGCACTCCTGCCCGTGCGCAGTTGGCTTTTATCTTTGAAACAACGAAATGCACACAGCCAGGAGTGGCTGTGCTACTGAAGCGCGCCCTACGGCAGCATCTTCGCCGTGAACGTCGAACCGCCCGTGGCGCTCGTAACTTTGATGCGCAGAAAATTCGCGCGTACGCCCGCAACGGTTCGCGCTTCCCCCGCCGTGTTCGTACTCGTGTCCACTGTCGCGTACTCCGCGTCGACGTCGGCCATCGCGCCCTGCAACTGCACATTCACCGCCGAAGGCGCCGTGGCGAAAATCGTCTGCCAACGCACCGTGCGATCGTCCGACGCGAACCCCGATGGATTCGTCAGCGCGAATTGCGCGCCCGCGCTCGCCGAAGTTGGCAGCGTTTCGCTGTTGAAGCTGTATCCCACATCTCCCGGAAACAGCGAAAGCGGCGGCAGCGCATTGTTGTAAACCGGCATCGGCTCCTCCATGAACAATAGTGAGCGATATTTTGCAGCGGCTAGTTTCGCGATTTCGTAGCGCAAATCTCGGACGCAGATCCGCGCGAAAGAGCGCTCGATCGAGCGCGGAAATTGGCGCGGCGTGTTTCGCGCTCTTGCCGTGTGCTTGCTGGTGCTGTGTTGGTGAGGCGGTTCAGAATCGGCGGCGCGGAAAATCCGGCGCAAAATAAAAAAGCCCCGACAGTGCCGGGGCGGTCCATAGTTCTCTACAACCACAGTCTACCGCGGAATCGAAAATCTGTCAATCCCTTCGTTGATCTTTTTTGAATTTGACTTCGACCAAGCTGCGAAAGCGCCGTCAGCCGATACGTGTATGGCTCTGCCAGGAGTACCGCACCCGATGTTTGTCGAGTGCGCATGCGTGCGTCATTCTCAGGGCTTTCTAAAACAATCTTCCAGCCAGTATTCAAGCGTCGCATCGTGTCTGCTTTCTGGACCGATCAATATCGGCCGGAGTTCCTTCACGTAGCGATCTCGCAGGATCGCGGGATCGAGATGTTTGGAGTTCGCCAAAAATCGAACGTCCTCCCGGTCGTGTCTAAGGTCTCGGCCTAATTTCGACAGAACCAGATCGTACGGATCGGGGATGGCTAAGCGAAGGTTGACGAAATGGCCGGGGAAAAGTTCCGTGAGGCGTTCTTCGTAGTTTTCCGGCATCGAGTCAACACCCGTGTAGTGCAATTGAATTTTATGCTTTCGCGCCAAAGCGGAGCCGTGACCGGCCAGATTTCCCAAATCCCTTACGCGGTTTCCAGGAATCAGCGAGCGGTAGTCGAGGTCGTTTGTACTGCGCGGAAGTCCGTAACCGACGATCACGGCAAAGCCGCCGATGCAATGCAGGCAGAGGGATTCATCGAGAAGAGCGTCGAGATCTTCCAGGAACTCCCGCCACGGAGAGATAAGTTTATGCGGCATAACGAACCGCATCCGGCCGCAGATCGCTCAAGAGATTCCATTGCCTGGCTTCATCCGAACTGTGTGTGCGCAGCCAGCGACACCCTACCTCGCTCAATTCTTCGCAGAACGAATCTTCTTTCTCAAGCTTGCCGTCGGCCAGGGTTCGCTCAAGCGGCTCAAGGTCATCCCGCGCGGCCGCGCGCTTCGCCAGCGTCACCGCGAAACCCAAACGATTTTGCAGAAGCCGCGCGCGCGATTCCCGAACCAGCCACTCAAGCGGCATATCGGGATATCGCAGCACCACCCAGGGCAGCCCTTCCGCAACGCGGGCCTCAAGGTTGCTCTGGCTCAAGGCCGACAACAAGTATTCAGCCGGATTCGGCGTGCTGGCGCGTCCGCGGAGGTGCGCGAAGCCGGGATATCCCAATCCCGCAAGCTCATGAGCCAGGCGAGCCGGCGTCAAATTCTCTCTGACTTCGTGAACCGGAAGCGTTGCGGGCGACAGGCCATAGACCTGCATAAGTTTGCGGGAAAGCGGCTCGGCGCTTCGTCGCCCGCTTTCCAGCATCGAGAGGTACGCCTGCGTCACGCCGAGTCGCTTGGCCGCGCGCTGTTGGCTCCAGCCACGGTTCATTCGAGCGGTTTTAAGCTGATCGGAAGTCATGCCTTTTTATAACACATTCTGTTATACGCTGTCAAGCGCTCATCGATTGCCTTACACGCCCCATTCGAGCCCGTCGCAACCCCTACCCAAGAAAGTATCTTCCCGGCGGATACACGCCGCGACGCACCAATTCCCGCCCCACGCTGCGCCGGATCTGAATCGCCCAATCGGCCCACGTGTCAGGAGTGATGCCAAGCTCGCGCCGCGCGCGCTCGTAGTCCGCGCCGCCCAGATAGAACATCCGAAACATGATCATGCGGCTCGCCTGCCGTTTTCCAAGCGCGCATTCGCCGGCCAGCGCGAAATCCGCGACGTAATCGTTCAGACGCGCCCGACGGTCCGGCCGCCAGTGGTATTCCGACGACCGCTCAGCGTGCATGATCGGAATTTTTTCGGCGAGCACGTCGCGCGCCGCCTCGAACACGGTCAAGCAAACATCAAACGCGGTTTCTGCTTTCATCGCGTGCCTCCCCGGCCTTTGTCAGGATGGCCGCGACTGTCGTTCTGAACTTGCCGCCGCGCGGACTGGCGCGACGCCTGCCCAATCTTGTAATTATCTTCAACGTCCGCTCGCGGCGCTCTTCGCCGGCGCCGGTGCGTCGTTCGTTTCGGTTCGTTCGCCCGGCAGATCGCGCGGCGGGCGCACAGGCGATACCTGAGGTCCGCGGCCAACTTTCAGGTCTCGCGCAAGCTGCAACCCTTTCGCATCCCGCCGCGATTGCCACCACGAAGTCTGCGGACGCACCGCGCGCGTGGCGCTCTGCGCGTTGCGGCTTGCCCATGGATCGAGCGATCGCGCCGCTTGCGCAAAAGCTCGCGCCGCCGCTGCCTGAAGTTCCGCGTTGGAGTTGGGATCGGAGCGCGGGTGTGGATTGGCATTTGATTTTGAATCGGAAGTTGACCTGGGTCTTTCCTCAAAAGTGGTTGGTGGGAACGGCAGTTGTGGCTTCGCACCCCTTTCCGCATCCTGATTCCAATTCAAACTCAAATTCAAATCCTGCGCTTGAGCCGGCTCAAGCCTCGGGTTGAGTTCGTTCAAACCATTTTCTGCAATTCCCGGAGCGATTCCCTTCTCCGATTCCGACGCGGCCACCTGTTTCGGACCGCACGAAAATCGCGCTACGTACTCCGCGAGTTCCTTGCGCGGCACGGGCGGCGCCAATTTTTCCAGGCGCGCTCGCCAGGATGGCGCCGGCAACCGCCCCGGCACGTCGCTCCCGGTCCAATGACCGAACCGCTTGCCGCTCGATTCCCAGCGGAACAGCAGTCCGTGCGCGCCGAACTCCTCGAACACCTGCTCGAGCCGTTCGATCGTGAAGTTTCGCCGTATCGCCGCCACGCGCCCCCAGATCACGCGCAGATTCGTCAGCTCGAAACTTCCCGATGCGTCGGCCAGGCCGTACAGCCATGCATATTCCGCCTGCGCCCACTCCGCGCACGCCGCCAGCTTGTCCGACGACCACATTGCATCGGCATCAATCACTCGCTTTGGCACATCGCACCTCCCCATTCCCGTTCGTTCACAGTTTTTCGCGCGCACGCGCGGAGTTCACAATCGTTCACACGTGCTTAAAACCTGGCGATCTGTTCACGTTCGTGCACACGTTGCCGCGAAATGGCATTCCGGACCGTTCCCAATTCGGGCGCGATCGCGGCGCAGCACAAAAAGAACAGCGCCCTCGCACTCTCCCGGATCACATCACGGACACGATTCGGTACTCCCACTTCCCCGGCGCGGAAGGCTTCGATCGCATATCGATTTCTTCGCCTTCGCGACGTCGCTTCTCCACGCGGAATCCGCCGAACACAGGTTTCCGCAGATGTCGCAACTGCGCGGAGATCGACGCTTCGCCGTAGCGCGTCATGCGCGAAATTTCCGTCAAGGTCAGCCACGCATCGCACTCCGCGGCCGAGAGCATGATGTCGCGGACGTTTTCCAGTTGCGTGCGTATCACCTCCCGGTTGTAGAGTCTCCGTAAGGGATAACCGGCTATCCTTTGAATCACTTGCAAGCTGATGTGCTGCATGTCCTGCCTCCTTTTCAAGTTTTTTAACGTCGTGCACTCTGCGTCCGATAACGTCTTGCGCTTCGTCTTTTTGCGCCCTCCCAGAACATTGGGTCTGCTAACGTTCTCGCCTGACCGCTCTGGCCGATTACCGCTTATTTTTCTTCATCTTCCAGATACGCGCGTTCCCGTGAGGGTGTCTCTCCGAGCCCGGGTTTTCCACATCCCCCTGTCTACCCTCCGTCCGTCCGGCCTCGGGGCCGTCCTCTGTGGACTCGATTTTTTCGGCCTCCAGATCGGGTGCCGTCAGGTCGGGATTCTCGTAGTCACCCGCGCAACCGCTGCAGGCATCCAAGATTTGGTGCCGGTTCGTCCTCATCGAAGGTGTAATCTTTTGTCTCCCTTAAGAAATAACTGTACATTTAATGGAACAGTAGTAATATAAAACGCACGCTACAAAGGAGCTTAGCCCCATGGCCCTTAAGCCGTTCGACCCTCCGTGGGACTATCTCCGGCGGGCTTCCACTGCTTCCCTGCAGAGCTTCGAACTTTCTCGTCTGAACCACGCCGCCAATCTTCGGAACGAGATCGCCGCCTTGATGGATCAATGGCTCGAAGAAACTGCCCAGGCCATGCTTGCTCGCTGGCTGTTGGAGAACCGCGATCAGGTGCGTCATTCGGACGACGTCGAAACTGACCCGGAAAATCCAATGCCCGACGCATTGCCTTCTGCCGCCCTTCCCAAATTAGTTCGCTCCGTCCGGGGAAAAGCGCACATCGCTCACGGCGGCGCATAACTTCCGCCGCCTCCGGCCGTCTGTTCGCGTCTCGCGCCGCGCCGCGCGCCCCTATGAGCCGAATTTCTCGACACATCCGGATGATCTTCGCGTCCGCCGTGCGCCTTCTGGCCGGCATTTGCGATGCATCCTCGAAAGCCTCGTTCACAATTCCGCTCGAGTCGGGTCCGTCGCTCTTGCACCCTGGTTCGTTGCCGAC